>CASTQR010000014.1 GCA_949451265.1 uncultured Eubacteriales bacterium
CAGCGGTAGCCCAGCTGGGGAGCGATGTCGTACAGATAGGCGTGCCGGAAGGCCAGTATTCCGCGTGGAAAAGAGTAAGGGCTACACGGTGATGTCGAACCATCACCTGCGGGACAAGTCCCTGTCCCTGAAAGCCAAGGGCCTGCTGTCGCAGATTTTGTCACTCCCGGAAGATTGGGATTATACCCTGTCCGGCCTGTGCTATATCAACCGGGAGAGCAAGGACGCTATTCGTTCCGCCGTCAACGAATTGGAGCGGGCCGGGTACATCGAGCGCCACCAGACCACGGACGAGGGCGGCAAGTTCAGCAGCAACGAGTACATCATCCACCTATGAGCATTCTAACGGAAACGGAGATGACTTGACCAACGTGGGAACCGTCATAGCGAACCTTGTCGGCATTACGGTGGGGTTCAATTACTTCTATTCCTTTGAAATTGCGCCGGCCCCGCTGACCATTACTGGCCTGGGCGGGAGCCATACTAAGGAATACGACGGCGGCACGGGCTGTGATGGAACCGGCCTTGAAATCCAGTTTGACGGCAGGTTCAATAACGACGATGTGACGATCAAGCCGCAGGGTGGAACCTATACCTACAGCGACCCCGACGCAGGGACAGACAAGGAGATCACCTTGAGCGGCGCTTCCTATGTGCTGGAAGGGACGGCGGCGGGGAACTACTATATCGCTGGAGATTCGCCCAGTGTGCTCACGACCTCCAAAGGGGAGATCACAAAGGGAACTTATGATAAGACACAAGCTCGTTCGGAGGCCCGGTTTGGCGCCAGCGGACGGTGTGATCTCAGCGGCCTGCTTCCGCCGGGAGCGGAACTGGGAACTGTTTCCGTTTCGAACAGCGGCATTTTCCAGGAGGGGCCCTCGGTGGCCGATGGCATTCTGACCTACACGCTGGACGGCCAGGCGCAGCCGGGCAGCACTTCTACCGTCACAATCCCCATAGAATCCACCAACTACAACTCCTTTGACCTGACTATCACCATCACCGTGCTGGATAAGTACGCCCCGAGCCTGATGGTGAACCCCATCACCCACGTCTACAACGGGGAAGCGCCCGCTGTCACCGGGACGGCGTCCAGCTCCGCCGCCGGGGTGTCCGGCATCCCCGGCAGCTGGAGCTTCCAGGATCCTGCCCCCGTCAATGTGGCAGATAGTGGGACGAAAACCGTCATCTTTACTCCCGACGATCCGGATACCTACGCCACCGCCACCGCTGAGATCGAGGTGACCATCACCCCCAAACCCCTCAGCGGCAAGCCTACATTTACCGGCGGCGGCTCCGGAAAGACGCTGGGGGACGTGACGTGGGAATTCCCCACCGACTGGCCCTCGGGGGACAGGGACTGGACGGACGGGGATAGTACAGCCATCGAGCAGGGGAAGGCCTACGAGTACACCTTCACGCCGGTCGATGGGAACTATCAGGCGGTGACGGGCTCTGTGATTTTGTGGCCCCGGCCCGCCAGCGGCGGAGGCGGGGGCGGCGGCTATATCCCGCCCAGCCAGCCCGTGACTACCACCGGGCAGGGCAGCACCACCGTGACCACCACGACTACCGCCGCCCCCACCGCCAGCACTCAGGGCGGCAGGGCGACTGCCACCGTGGACACGGCCATGGGCAGCGAGATCGTGAAGCAGGCCGCTGCCAACAAGAGCGAAACCGTGGTGATCGCCCCCAAGGTCACCGGGAGCGTGACAAAAACTGAGGTCTCCATCCCGGCCTCCACCGTGGGGCAGATCGGCAGCCAGACCAATGCCAGCCTCACCGTGTCCACCCCCGTGGCCGACGTGACCATCCCCAACGGAGGCCTGGGCAGCCTGTCCAGCGCGGGCGGCACCGTCACCGTCACCGCCGAGCAGACGGGGAACACCGTGGAGCTGACCGTGACGGCGGGCGGCAGGGCCGTCCAGAGCGTTCCGGGCGGCGTGACCCTGACTGTGCCCATGGAGGACGCCGCCCCCGGCACCGTGGCGGTGCTGGTGCGGGGCGACGGCACGCGGGAGGTGGTGCGGAAATCCGTGGCGGATGACGGCGCGGTGACGATTCCGCTGGACGGCTCCGCCAAGCTGGAGATCGTGGACAACAGCGGTGATTTTAGCGATGTGCCCGCCGATCACTGGGCGGCGGACGCCGTGGCCTTTGCCAGCGCCCACGAGCTGTTCAACGGCACCGCCCCCGGCCGGTTCAGCCCCAACCAGCCCATGAGCCGGGGAATGCTGGCGGTGGTGCTCCACAACCTGGAGAACAATCCCGCCCAGGCCCTCACGGGCGTGTTCTCGGACGTGGACAACAGCCGGTGGTACGCCGAGGGGGTGTCCTGGGCGGCGGCCCAGGGCATCATCGGGGGCTATGGCAACGGCACGTTCGGCCCCAACGACAACATTACCCGTGAGCAGCTGGCCGTCATGCTGTGGCGGTACGCCGGAAGCCCCGCCGCCACGGAGGGAGAGCTGCATTTTGCGGACGCGGACAGGGCCAGCGATTGGGCGGCGGAGGCCCTGCGCTGGGCCGTAGAGGAGGGCATTCTCAACGGCAAGGACGGCGGTATTCTGGATCCCGACGGGCAGGCTACCCGCGCGGAAACGGCGCAGATGCTGAAAAATTTCATGGAAAAGTGATCGTAACGAGTTTTCCGCCCACCACCTGGCAGAGGGGGCCCCTCCAGGATTTGGGGAGGAAATAAATAAACAAGACGGATCACAACAAGGAACAGACATCTTGGCTCAGATGTGTCTCTGCACAAAAATTTGATGATTTTTTGATAATCCCGGCTATTTGACTGAAACTGTAGTATGATATGTCATTCTCGAAAAAGGCTAAGGACCCACTGATTAAAGCAGGCCAAAAGTGTGCACAGTAGACACTTCTGCTATCAGTAAAAGAAACGGGCACTATAGAGCAAGAAACCCATGCTTTCCGCATCCCCTCCAGCCTAAAGGGTACAGTAATCCGGGGCGGGCTGCAATGAACCGCCCGCCCTGGCAAAGAGCACGTGCAATCGGTTGGGGTAGTGGGGCACGATCAGAGACACCCGCTCCTCCCACGGGATGATTTCCTCCATGATCTCCAGGAATTCTTCCCTCTTTGTTTCTTCTTCCTGCAACCGTACTCCATATCGCTGAAACTTTCCTGCTTCATTTCATTCGCCCCCTTTTCTGCTATTTTATCACTTCTTTCTCGGCTGAGGGATTTTTTCAGTGGTTCCTTAACTGTTCCGGGGAGCTGCGGGAAGCCAAAGTGCGGGGCAGGAAGGGCAATACTGCCCTTCCTGCCCCGCACCAACAAAATCAGCGGTCTTTAGTTTGCCATATCGTCTGTGATGGAGGCCATGGCCTCCTCCAGGCTCATGCCCCCGGCCACCGCCTCCTTCCGGGCGGCGTTCACCGCCTGGATCGTTTTCATCTTCTCGCCGGTGAGGAAGTAGCCTCGCATGGCGATCAGCGTCGCCGCCCAGGCAATCATGGGGATCAGGCAGAACAGGGCGATGACGACCCAGTTCATGCCCGGCACATAGGGGGCGTACTGGTCGGGGATCTCGCTCAACCCGATGAAGCCCACCGCCAGCGTCACCACCAGGGACGCCAGGGAGGACACCAGCTTATCCACCAGGGAGAACAGGGTGCCTATGATACCGGGGATATACCGCCCGGAGCGGTAGGTCTCGTAGTCCGAGCAGTCTGCCACCATGGGAATAGGCATATCGGCGGTGGAGTAGTAGGCCCCGTACCCCACGCCAAAGCACAGGATGAACAGCACCGTGTACAGGTTGAGGGACAGCCCGCCCTCGCCCAGGATGGACAGGTTCCACGCCGGATCCCCCTGCCGCCACAGCAGCAGCAGGGCCAGCACCGCCACATAGCAGATCAGCGCCACCGACACATACCGGATCAGGGAGGCCCGCTGCCCCTTCCTCTGGGAGGTGCGGATGGTCAGCAGGAAGAAGGGGGCGGAGCAGGCGTACCCGATGATCATCATGGGCAGGTAGAGCCCGTCGTAATTGCCCATCATGCAGCCGTACAGCATACACAGCACCGCCGTGTGGGTGGCGATGGCCAGGGCCAGCTTGCAGCCCGCCCCCGCCACCATCAGCCGCTGCATGGGCTTGTTGGCCCGGATGATCTGGACGTACTCGGACAGCTTCACCTTCTCCTGCTGCCCGCCCACGCCGAAGTACTTGGGCTGGTCCTTCTCCCAGATGCCCGCCACCGCCAGGGCGGTGAGGGCCAGGGACACCACGATGCCGATGGGGGCCAGCACCGCGAAGAAGCCGGGGGAATTGTACCCCCCTGGGCCTTGCCCACCACCGGGGCCAGCACCTGCATGGCCCCCATGCCCACCAGGGATCCCACCGTATTAAACAGGGTGAACATGGGCCGCTGCTTGGGGTCGTTGGTCAGCACCGTCTGGCCTGACCGGGTGCAGGAGGTCTGGAAGGTGTAGCCGATGACCCAGACGAAGTAGAGGACGGCAAACCCAGCGTACCGCAGCCACAGGGCCGACGGGGACACCCTGGGCAGCAGCACATACATCATGAACACGCTGAAGGCCATGATCAGGTTGCCCAGCACCATGAAGGGCCGGAACTTGCCGAACCTGCCGCTGGTCTTGTCGATGAGGGCGCCAATGATGGGGTCGGTAACGGCGTCGCATACCCGCATCCCGGTGATCATCACCGAGACGAACACTGCGGCCATGCCCAGCACCCCGCTGCCGAAGTTCAGCACATAGCTGAGAACCAGCACAAAATAGACGTTGGTGGCCCCGTTGTTCAGAGGAAACAGGGCCAGTTGATAGAGCTTGGCCCGGTTGACGGCCTGTTCACGCACGGTTCCTCACCCCTCCTGATCGGCCTCCCGCTTAGGGGCCTTTTTCGCGCCCTTCCAGGCGGCGCACTCCGGGGTCTTGCGGAGCTTTCCCGCCCCCAGCACCCACAGCACCACGCACACCGCAAGGAGGACGGCGGCGGCGCAGTTCAGGATCATCACCTTGGTGAGGAGGCCGGGCTGGGTGGGCTTGATGGTGGTGGCCGCCCCCACCCCGTTCATGCCGCAGGAGTTGGCGATGGCGTACAGGTTGTGGTGGCACGCCTCCCGCATGGCGGAGACGATCACCGGGTCGTTCTTGTATTTGGGCAGGCCCTGGGTGACGTAGGGCATCATGGCGTCGTAGATGGTGGTGCCCGCCAGAATGCCGTCGGGGCCGTTGACGTAGGTGGTCAGCACGTTGTCGGTGATGTTCATGCCGTCGCTGCCCCACTCCTCCCGGAGGATCTCCCCCAGGCCCCGGTTGCCGCCGGACCAGTGGGCGCCCCAGCGGGTGTATGCCATCATCACGCCGTTGCCGCCCGCCTTGATGGGGGCCTGGAACGCCTTGAGGTAGAGTTCACGGGCGGCCTGTTCGCTGAGCCACACCCCCAGGCCGATCCGGTCCTGTTCGCAGTCGTTGAGGGCGAAGTGCTTCATCACCACGTGGACGCCCTTGGCCTGGATCTCCCTGACCTCCGCGGCGGAGATGGCCCCGGACAGGAAGCCGTCCTCGGAGTAGTACTCGAAATTCCGCCCGCCGTAGGGGGTGCGGTGGATGTTATTGCCGGGGCCGTAAAGGCAGGCGATGCCCGCCTCCAGGCAGTTGTTGCCGATAACCCTGCCCACCTCAGCCATCAGCTCCACGTTGAAGGTGGCGGCCATCACGTCCTCGGAGGTGAAGGCGGTGGCCTTGAGCTGGGTGGAGCCGGAGCCCAGCAGGGAGGCAGTGAGGCCCTGGGGGCCGTTCTCGTCCCGGGTGCCGGGGGCCTCCACCGATTTCACGGGCATGGTCCAGTGGAAGGCGTCCCCGATCAGCTTCACCATTTCGTCAAATTGGAGCTGGTCCAGCAGGGCGTCCCACTGGGGGTCGTTGAAGTCCTTCCCGATCATGTCGTAGAGCTTGAGGCCGTTCTTGGCCCCCAGGGTGGGCATCTCCACGTCAGGCTGATCCGCCGTGGCGTCGTACCGCACGTCCTGGAGCTCCCGCTTGAGTTGGTCGTTGAGGCTGATTTTTACGATTTCCGAGGGCAGGGTACCCTGCCAGTCGCTGCGGCTCACCCACCGGACGGAGCCGTTGGCGCTGTCGTACTGGGCGAAATACAGGTTGGGGTCGGACTGGGACAGGCGGTTCACGATGGGCGCGCCGGCGGCGGAGGTAGCGAAGCTGGTTGTGTCCAGGGCGCCCTCCGTCCAGGTGACAGTGAGGGCGGGGTCGCCGTCCCCGTCCATGCCGTCGGCCCGGGTAAAGCCCTTGGCGGCCAGGATGTTGTTGACGGCGTTGTGGGCGTCGGTGGCGGCGGTGAGATAGTAGCCCCCCGCGTCCAGAATGTAGGTGCCCGCGCCGTAGGCGTCATAGGCGGCCAGATCCCGCTTGTCCACGGTGATCTCCAGGGTCTCGGACTGGCCGGGGGCCAGCTCCTTGGTTTTGCCGAAGCCCACCAGCTGGACGGCGGCCTTCTCCACACCGTTCTCCCTGTCGTAGTCGGTGTAGGGGGTCTGGGCGTAGATCTGCACCGTCTCCTTGCCCGCGGTGTCCCCGGTGTTGGTGACGGTGACTTTGACGCCCATGAAATTGCCCATAGCCTCCGTCTGGCTGAAATCGCTGTACTCAAAGGTGGTATAGCTCAGGCCGTAACCGAAGGGGAAAGCCACATCGCCGGAATAGTCATAGCCCCCGGCGTTTCCGGTGCCCATGACCTGATCCTCGTACCGGGTCTCGTAATACTTGTAGCCGACGTAGATCCCCTCCTGGTAGATCATATAGGTCTTGGTGTTGTCAGGGATCTGCCCCTTCACATAGCCCTCGTACACGGTGGGCACGAAGTTGGCCATGGCGGGGGAA
Source organism: uncultured Eubacteriales bacterium (assembly GCA_949451265.1). Next base: position 6,889 of record CASTQR010000014.1, read on the forward strand.
GAAAAATTGTCGTAGCAGTAGGTGTCGGGCAGACTGCCGGAGGGGTTCACCTTGCCGGCTAAAATGTCCGCCACGGCGTTCACGCCGGTAACCCCCACGTCCCCGATCCACAGGCAGGCGTCCACGGCGTACTCGTTGTTTTTCAGAAAATCCACCTGGAGAGTGTTGGCGGTGTTCAGCAGCACCACGATCTTTTTCACCGTCCCCGCCGCCTTCATGTCCGCCAGGGCTTTCATCATGTCCTTCTCGTTCTGATCCAGGGCCAGGTAGTTGGTCTCCTGGAAGGAGAGATCCACCCCCTCGCCGCCCACGCGGGACAGCACCACAATGGCCGCGTCCCCGTACTGGGCCACGGAGTTTTTCACCTCGTCGGTGTAAACGCTCCAGGGGGCCTCCCCCACGGCGGCGGCGGAGGTGATGCCGCCGCTGTCCCGCACGTATTCCTTGCCGGGACCCTGGGTGTAGAAGTCCCAGAGGGTGGGGTTGACGGACAGGCCGGACTTCTCCAGCGCCGCCTTCAAATTGTCGGCGGTGGAGGCGTCGATATTGCCCGACCCGGTGCCGCCGTACACCAGATTGACGGACGAGGTGGAAAAGCAGCTCACCTTGGAGCCCTCGCCCAGGGGGAGGGCTCCCTTCTCATTCATGAGAAGGGCCGCGCCCTCCGCCTCCACCTGGCGGCATACGTCCAGGCCGTAGGCGATCATCTCCTCCACGCTGGCGAAGTCGCCCTTGAAATACTGGGCGTTGGGATCGGGGTTTTCCAGTTCCCAGAAGGTGCCGCCAGCGAAGGCGGCGATGGTGTTGTCGAACATGTGCAGGATGATGTTGATGGGGGTGGAGATCACCGTCACCACCGCTAAGATGATGGCCAGCGTCTTCCAGAGCGTCACGTGCTTCCGTTTGGCTTTCTTGTAGGCCCGTTTGAGTTCCTTTCGCTGCTGCTGCCGATCCCTGGTCTGTTCTTCCATGATGCTCGCTCCCTCTCTTGATTAAATAGGGAGTCTGTATCGTTTTGCGGGGGATGGCCCCCGCCGGTCACACCCAGTTGGCGCTGTTGGAGCTCTTGCCTTGGAGCTGGTAGGCCGGGTTGGGCTCGTCCACCCGGCGGATCACGCAGCGGTCAGTGAACCGCCCCGCCTCCGCCTCCAGCTCCACTTTGCCCTCCAGGGGCACCTGGAAGGTGAATACCTTCTCCCCCTCCTGTTCCCCGATGAGTTCGCCGTTGGCGTACAGGGCCACCTTCTCCTGGTTGGAGTACACCTTCACCGTGGTGACGTCCTCCGCCCGGTCTATGTAGCGGCGGCCGCAGATGTGGACGAAGGGCTCTTTGCTCCACCACGCTTTGTAGAAATAAAAGCTGTCCTTTTTCGTCTTGCGGTCGAAGGTGACGATGCCCTTGTGGTTCATCCCCGGCTCGCCGCCCTGATCCCTTGCGTCCGCCGCGAAGTCGAACATATTCCACAGGTGGGTGGCCCAGAGGTAGGGGTGCTTGGCGAAGCAGTTCAGCATGTACTCGTTGTAGACACACTGGTACTCCTCGCTGTGATCCCCCCGGCGGGGCTTGGACGAATGCAGGTTTGGCATGGCCTCGCAGCCGTACTCCGAGTAGCCCAGGGGCCGGTTGGGGTAGCGCAGATGGAAGAAGCCCATCCACAGGTCGTTGAGCCAAAGCCCCGGCACGTACCAGCCCAGGTACAAATTCCAGCTCACCAGGTCGGTGATGTGGGCGGACCTGTTGAACGGCCCGCACATGGCGTAGCAGGCCAGGGTGGTCGGCCGGGTGGGGTCCAGCTCGTGGTACAGGTCGTTGAGGGCCCGGTGGTTGTCCAGCATATCCTTTTTGTCCCTGGTGGAGATGGTGATCTCGTTGGACACCCCCCACACCACGATGGAGGGGTGGTTATAGTTCTGCACCACCAGCTCCCGGGCCTGGGACATGGTGTTCTCCCGTCCGTTTGGCATATGCTCCGAGATGTAGGGGATCTCCGCCCAGACGATCATGCCGTACTGATCGCACAGGTCATAGAAATACTGGTCGTGCTGGTAGTGGGCCAGCCGGATGGTGTTGGCCCCCAGCTCCCGGATGAGGGCCATGTCCTCGTCGTGGTGGGCCTGGGTGAGGGCGTTGCCGATGCCCTTCCGGTCCTGGTGGCGGGACACGCCGTGGAGGGGATAGGGCCGCCCGTTCAGGCGGAAGCCCCGCTTGGCGTCCACCGAGAAGGTGCGCACGCCGAACCGGGTGGACACCCGGTCCACCGTCTCCCCGTCCACCACCAGCTCCGCCTGACAGGTGTAGAGGTAAGGGTCATCTGCCCCGTCCCAGAGGTGGACGTTGGCCACGGCGATTGTGATGTCCGGGCCGCTGCCCACGCCCACCGTCTTGCCCGCCCCGTCCAGCAGCTTGATCCGCGCCAGGGCGCCCTCCGTGTTGTGGAAGGTCTCCACCCGCACCCGGCCATTCTCCCCCGACACCGTGGGGGTGACCTTCAGGCCCGTGCCGCCGTAGTAGTCCAGGTCGAAGTGGTGCCGGTGGACGATCAGCAGTGAAACCTCCCGGTAGATGCCGCCGTAAAAGGTAAAGTCCGCCTTCTGGGGGTACACCCGGTCGTTGGCGCTGTTGTCCACGTGGACGGTGAGGCGGTTTTCCTCCGCCAGCAGCTCCGTCACATCCAAGCGGAAGGTGGAGTATCCCCCGTCGTGGGTGCCCGCCTCCCTGCCGTTCAGCTCCACCCGGGCGGAGGCGTTCACCCCCTGGAACTCCAAATACACCCGCTCGTCCTCTCCGCAGTCCGGCATGGGGAAGGTCTTTTCATAGACACACGTCCCCCTCCAGTAGTCGTTCCCCCCGTCCTGCCCGTCCCGGCTGTTCCAGGTATGAGGCAGATCCACCGTGACCGTCCGCTCCCCCGGCTTGGTGAACTGCCAGCCGTCCATCAGCTTCACGCTTCTCCGCATAGCGCCGCTCCCCTCTCCTCCGTAGATACCCAAATTATAGCATACAAGCGGGGGGAGGGCAAGCAAAGGATGGGGCCGGCCGGCTGTAGATTTATCAGTACCGCTTGCCGGCGCAAATTCACAGGATCAAAAAACAGCCCTGCCCCATCCCGCAGGCAAAAGCCTGTTTGGATGGGGCAGGGCCCTTCTATTGTTCCGGGTATGCGCTTACTTTGTGGTGATGGTGGCCGTCCTGGTGGCCCCGTCCCAGCCCACCGTAAAGGTGCCCATGACGGCGGCCAGGTCACGCAGCCTGTAATAGGTGGTGTCACCGCCGTTGGCGTCGGTGAGGATGATGTGCTGGATCGTGGCGGCCTTCCCATTCACGCTGATGGGGTTGGTGCCCATGCGGTAGGGCTGGGGCCCCACAAAGCGCAGTGCGCACTCCACATCGTTGTTGTGGCCGGGGTAAGGCGCGTACATCTTCCCGGTGACCAGGTTCACCCTGCCGTTCCAGCTCACGTCGAACAGGGCCTTGGGCAGGGGCTTGTTCCACCAGGGAAGGGCGTCGGTCATGTACCAGGCCAGATCCCGAACCGCTATATAGTTCTCGTTGTTCAGCATATAGGTGTACACGGTGAACTCATAGCTGCCGTTGACCAGCACCCGCTGGTGGTTGGGGTTGACGTACCTGGGCTCCTGGGTGGCCTGTCCCGGGGTGACGTCGTAGGCGCACACGCCGTAATACCGGGTGTTCACCAGGATCTCCAGCTGCCCATCTCCGTCAATGTCCGCCACGGCGGGGGCGGCGTAGGAGCCGTTGTCATAGGGGCTGAAGCCATCCTGATAGATGGAGGAATGGAGCTTGTGCCGGGTGATCAGCGTTCCATTTCCATCCAGCACGTAGAGGGAACCGTCCACACCGGTCTTGGTGCCGGCGGCGTTGGAGGTCCAGGAGGCAAAGACGATTTCCAGTTTGCCGTCCCGGTTGAGGTCCACGGCCACCGGCTCGGAGGCCATCTCATACACCGTACCGTTATTGCCGGGGAGGGTGTAGGGCCAGCCCGCCAGCTCCTTGCTGCTGTCCTTCAGGGAGTAGCAGTGGACCTTGCCGTCGGAGGAGTTGAACAGGATCTCGTTCACCCCGTCGCTGTTCACGTCCGCCACCAGGGGCACGGCCTGCACGTCCGCGTTGATGTTGGCGGCGTTCTGGTTCAGGGGGGCGCCCAGGGTGGGGTTGGTGAGGTTGGTGGGGATGGCCTCCCAGTTATAGCCACCCTTGTTGAAACGGGTGTGATCCTGGTTCAAGATATAAATTGTGGTATAGCGGGCGTCCTTCATGGTGGAGGAGTTCCGGTTGTTGGGATCCAGCAGGGCGGAGGTGTGATCCATCATCATGGCGGTCAGCACCACCTCGGATGTCCCGTCGCCGTCCACGTCCACATAGCGGGTGGCGGCGAAGGACATGGCCGGACGGTAAAGGCCCGCGCGGCCCTTCTGCTCCAGGCTTTCCCACGTCAGGCCCAGGCCCCAGCCGCCGTTGTCCCGCTTCAGCTCCCGGCCGTAGTCCTCATAGAAGCCCACGGCGCTCCAGGGGATCTTCCCGCCGTAGCTGAATTGATCCTTGGAGTCGTTCTGGAACCTGCCGCTGACCATCACGGGGGTGCCGTCGCCGTTAAAGGCGCTGACAAACTGGTTGTCGGTGGGCATGATGATCTCAGGCAGGCCATCGCCGTCCAGGTCGCCGGTGGAGATGCCGTTGCTGTAGATGCCGTCCACATAGCTGTGGGGCAGGGAACCGCCCACCTGCGCCTGGGGCCAGCCCGGCTTCAAATTCCCGTCGCAGCCATAGACATACAGGCTGACGGAATGGGCCACACCCAGGCCCGCGATGATCTCCAGCCTGCCGTCGCCGTCCAGGTCGTCTGCCGCCAGGGCCCACACAGAGCCCCCGGCGTTCTTGGGCCAGCCGGACAGGAAGTAGCCCTCGCTGTTCAGCACGGCCACAGTGCCGTTGGCGTAGGCCACGGCGATCTCCAGCTTGCCATCGCCGTTCACATCCTTCACCACGGGGGTGCAGAACATCTTGCCCGCCACATTGGCGCCGCTGTTGGTGTAGCGGGCGTGGGGGGTGGAGCGGTCCTTGCCCGCGTTCACCTGCCACTTCACCTTGCCGGTGGCGGCGTCCGACACAGTCAGGGTGTAGGCGGCGGTGATCACCTCCAGCTTACCGTCGCCGTCCAGATCCGCCACAATGGGGGCGGCGTAGTAGGCTTCCTCCACGTACTCCATGCCGGAGTGGGCTTTGAGCTCCCGCTCGCCGCCCACCAGGGTATACTTCTCCTTCAGCCCGATCACGGACGGCGCGGCCGCGGAGGCCGTGGGCACCGCCACGGACAGGAACAGCGCCAGGGACAACAGGACAGACATCGCCTTTTTCATCTGATACACACCTTTCCAAACTCTCTTTTTTGAATTGCTCCTCAAACCCGCTCAGGGCTTCCCCAGCAGGGCGAACATATTCTTCTTGTACGCCTCCACCCCCGGCTGGTTGAAGGGGTTCACCCCCAGCACGTGGCCGCTGATGCCGCAGGCCAGCTCGAAGAAGTACAGCAGCTCGCCGAACACCCGCACACCCATCTTGTCCAGCCGCAGCACCATGGCGGGGGCGCCGCCGTCCTTGTGGGCGGCCAGGGTGCCCTGAAAAGCCATCTCCCGGACGAAGCTCAGGGGCTTGCCCGCCAGGTAGTTCAGGTTGTCCCCGTTGTCGTCGCTGTAGGGCACCTCGATGTCACAGCCGGTGTCGTCGGCGTAGATCACCGTCTCGAACAGGTGCCGCTCCCCGTCCTGGATATACTGGCCCAGGGAGTGCAGGTCGGTGGTGAACTGGGCGGAGGCGGGGAAAATGCCCTTGCCGTCCTTGCCCTCGGACTCGCCGAACAGCTGCTTCAGCCACTCGCCCACGAAGGAGTAGGACGGCTCGTAATTGCAGAACAGCTCGATCTTCTTGCCCTTGCGGTACAGGGCGTTCCGGGCGGCCACATACTGCCACACCGGGTTGGACATATCCCGCTTGTCGTAGGCGGTCATGGCGTCGCGGGCCCCGGCCATCAGCTCGGCGATATCGGTGCCGCCCACGGCGATGGGCAGCAGGCCCACGGCGGACAGCACGGAGAACCGCCCGCCCACATCGTCGGGCACCACAAAGGTCTCCCACCCGTTGGAGTCGGCCAGGGTCTTGAGGGCGCCCTTGGCCTTGTCGGTGGTGGCGTAGATCCGCTTGTCCGCCTCCTTGCCGTACTGCTTCACCAGCAGCTCCCGGAACACCCGGAAGGCCACGGCGGGCTCGGTGGTGCCGCCGGACTTGGAGATCACGTTGATGGACCAGTCCCGGTCGTCAATGCGGCGGATCACATTGTCCAGCTCGTTGGGGCTGAGGGAGCAGCCCACAAAGCAGATCTCCGGCCCGTTGGAGGGGAACACCTCCAGCGCGGCCCGGGCCCCCAGGTAGGAGCCGCCGATGCCCACCACCACCAGCACCTGGGAGTCCTCCCGGATCTTGGCGGCGGCCTTCTGGATGCGGGCGAACTCGTCCTTGTCGTAGTTCTCCGGCAGGCGCACCCAGCCGGTGAAGTCCGCGCCGGGGGCGGCGGGGTCGTACAGCTTGGCGTGGGCGGCCTCCAGCTCAGGGGCCAGGGCGTCCAGCTCCTGCTGGGAGACCGCGCCCTCCAGATTGGATAAATCGAGTTTCAGCATGATCAAATCCTCCTAAACAAGCAAAGAATGAGATGGAATTACGCGGACTGGGTGAAAAACAGGGCCGCTCCGCCGAAGATGCCGGCATTGTTCCCCAACTGGGCCAGGGCAAAGCGCACGTCCCTGCAGGGCGGGAACACGTTCTTCTGGAACGCGTCCTCCACCGGGTCCAGCAGGGCCCGGCCCGCGGCGGACACGCCGCCCCCCAGCAGGATCACCTCCGGGTTCACCACACAGCCCAGGATGGCGGCGGCTACGCCCAGGGCGGTCCCCGCCTCCTCAGTGACCCGGCGGGCGTTCTCGTCCCCGGCGGCGGCCGCGTCATACACGTCCTTGGCGCTGACCTTCTCCATCTCCTTGAAGGGGGAGAACTCCCGGGCGGCCCGGATGATGCCGGTGGCGGAGGCGGTGAGCTCCAGGCAGCCGTGCTTGCCGCAGGTGCACTGCCAGTCGGTGTGGAAGGCCGTGGGGATGTGCCCCACCTCCCCCCCGCCGCCGGTGGCGCCGGACACGATCCGCCCGTCGCAGATCACGCCGCCGCCGATGCCGGTGCCCACGGTGAACAGCACCAGGTTGCGGCAGCCCTTGCCGCCCCCCTGCCACAGCTCGCCCAGGGCGGCCAGGTTGGCGTCGTTCTCCACCTTCACGGGCATACCGGCCCGGCGGCCCAGCTCCTGGGCCACATCCACGTCCCCCCAGCCCAGATTGACGCACCCCCGGACCAGGGACTGTTCCAGCACCGGGCCGGGCACGCCCACCCCCGCGCCGATGCACATGGCGTCGGGGAAGCTGTCCAGCACCTGCCGCATATTGGCGGCGATGTCGTCAAAGGCGGCGGCCAGCTCCCGCTGGGTGGAGAACTCCCGCTTTTCCAGCAGGTCCCCCTCCCGGCTCACCAGCCCCAGCTTGACGGTGGTGCCGCCGATGTCGATGCCAAAGCATACCTGTCTCATGGCCAAACCTCCTCAAAATTGGGCCCGGCCCGCCGCCCGGCGGACCGGGCTCTTTTTACTTCATATGCCAGATGTTCTGGGCGTACTCCTCCACCGCCCGGTCGGCGGAGAAGAAGCCCGCCTTGGCGATGTTCACCAGGGACATCCTGTTGAACCGGGCCTTGTCGCCGTAGAGGGCGGACACGTCCCGCTGGGCCCGGACATAGTCGTGGAAGTCGGCCAGGCACATATAGGGATCGGCGGGGCCCTTGTGGTTGGTGGTGAGGGAGCGCACAATGTCGTCGAAGTGCATTCCGCCGATGCCGCCCATCAGCAGATCCATGACGGCCTTGAGCTCCGGGTCGCCGTGGACGTAGTCCAAGGGGCGGTAGCCCTTGTGCCACAGGTCGTTGACCTCCTCGGTCTTGAGGCCGAACAGCACGATGTTGTCGTCCCCCACCTGCTCGTGGATCTCCACATTGGCGCCGTCCAGGGTGCCCAGGGTCACCGCGCCGTTGATCATCAGCTTCATGTTGCCAGTGCCGCTGGCCTCCTTGCCGGCGATGGAGATCTGCTCCGAGATCTCGGCGGCGGGTATGATGATCTCGGCCAGGGAGACGTTATAGTCCTCCATAAAGACCACCTTCAGCTTATCCTGAACGTCCGGGTCATGGTTGACCAGGTTGGACACGGACACGATGAGCTGGATGATCTGCTTGGCCATGATATAGCCTGCGGACGCCTTGGCGGCGAACACGAAGGTACGGGGCTGGAAGGGGGCGCTGGGGTTATGCTTGATCTCCAGATACATATGGAGGATCTGGAGGACATTCAGCAGCTGCCGCTTGTACTCGTGGAGCCGCTTGATCTGCACATCGAACAGGGAATCGGGATCCACCAAGATGCCGTTGCGCTTCAGGATCAGGTCGGACAGCCGCTTTTTGTTGTCCAGCTTGATGTTCTGGAGGCGCTGGAGCACCTGCTTGTCGTCCTTGAACTTCAGCAGCTTCTCCAGCTCCGTACTGTCCTTGGTGAAGCCGTCCCCGATGAGCTCCTTCAACAGGGCGGTGAGCTCCGGGTTGGACTGGCACAGCCAGCGGCGGTAGGCAATGCCGTTGGTGACGTTGCAGAAGTGGTCGGGCTCCATCTCGTAGTAGTCCCGGAAGATGGAGTTGGTGAGGATCTCGGAGTGGAGCTTGGACACGCCGTTCACCTTGTGGCAGGCGGACAGGCACAGGTTGGCCATGCGGATCTCATGGCGGCTGATGACGGCCATATACTCGATCTTGTCCGTGTCATTGCCATAAAATTCATGGAGCCGGATGCGCAGGCGGCGGTCGATCTCCTCCACGATCTGGTACACCCGGGGCAGGAGCTGCTGGAACAGGTTCACGCTCCACCGCTCCAGGGCCTCGCTCATGACAGTGTGGTTGGTGTAGGACAGGGTGCGGCAGGTGATGTCCCACGCCTTGTCCCAGGGGTAGTCGTACTCATCCACCAGCAGGCGCATCAGTTCGGGCACGCACAGGGCGGGGTGGGTGTCATTGATGTGGATGGACACCTTGTCGGGCAGGTTGTCCAGGTTCCGGTTCTCCCGCAGGTGCTTCCTCAAAATCGTCTGCACGGAGGCGGACACCAGCAGGTACTGCTGGCGCAGGCGCAGCCGCTTGCCCTCCACGTGATCATCGGCGGGGTAGAGCACCTTGGAGATGACCTCGGCCATGGTGTCCCCCTCCAGGGCCTTGGCGTAGTCCCCCCGGGAGAAGGCGGACATATCGAAGCTCTTGGGAGACTTGGCGCTCCAAAGCACCAGGGGGTTGACAGCTTTGCTGTCGTAGCCGGAGATATACATCTCGTTGGGCACCGCCATGACGGACTGGTAGTTCAGGTGGGCCGCCCGGAAGCGGCCGTTGTCGTCCCAGCTGTGGATATTGCCGCCGAAGCGCACCTCCACCGCCTCGCCCTCATGGGGCACCAGCCACACGTCGCCCATACTCAGCCAGTCGTCGGGGAACTCCACCTGCCAGCCGTCCACAATCTTCTGCTTGAAGATGCCGAACTCATAGCGGATGGAATAGCCCGTCATGGGCAGATCCAGGCTGGCGGCGGAGTCCATGTAGCAGGAGGCCAGACGGCCCAGGCCGCCGTTGCCCAGGCCCGCGTCGGGCTCCATCTCGTAGAGGTCGTGGATATCCATGCCGCACTTGTCCAGGGCCTTGGCGAACACGTCCTCCAGCCCCAGGTTGTAGAGGTTGTTCCGCAGGGAGGTGCCCACCAGGAACTCCATGGACATATAGTAGACCTGCTTGCCCTGGTTCTTGCGGTGGAACTCGGCGCTCTTGCTGGCCAGCATCCCGTTCACCACGTAGCACAGGGCCCGGTACATCTGCTGGGGGGAGGCGGTGGTCATGGAGCAGCCGTACCGCACCAGCAGCATCTCGTCCACTTGCTTGATAACCTGCTTTTGATCCATATGTTGATCTGTTCCCTTCTTAACCGGCCCGGGGCCGGGAATTGACGAACTTTTCCAATCCTACCCGAAACGCAAGTCACAGCCCGCTCCCGCAGGCTGTGACTGCACCGGGCCAGGTAAATGCCCATTTATTATATCACACTAACAGGTGAATTTGTACTACTTTTTTCACTTTTCTCGTGTAACTGTAAAAATGAAGAAAATAGGCCATAATTTCGGGCGAAATTCGTCATTTAATCCATCATGGAGCGGTAAATGTCCCAATACTCCTGGACAGAGCGCTTCCAGGAACTGTCATAGGCCATGACGCTCTTCTGCAGGGCCGTCCAGTGTTCCTTATCCTGGAACAAGGCCTCCCCCCGGCGCACCGCGTCCAGCATATCGTGGGCGTTGTAGCTCTTGAAGGTGAAGCCGTTCCCCTCCCCCGTCTCGATGTCGTAGGCGGGCACCGTGTCGAACAGGCCGCCGGTCTCCCGGACGATGGGGATGGTGCCGTACCGCATGGCGATGAGCTGGGTCAGGCCGCAGGGCTCCTGCTTAGAGGGCATAAGGACCAGATCCGCCCCGGCATAGGCCTGGTGGGCCAGGGTGTTATCGAACACAATATTGGCGGACATCTTGGCGGGGAAGCGCCCCGCGTAGGAGCGGAACATCTCCTCGTACTGCCATTCGCCGGTGCCGATGACCACCAGCTCAAGGTCGTCCCACATCAGGTCGTCCATCACACGCTGGACCAGATCCACGCCCTTATGACCCACCAGCCGGGTGATCATGATGATCAGGGGCACGTCGTCCCGGACCGCCAGCCCCAGCCGCTCCTGGAGGAACTTCTTGTTCTCCGCCTTCTTCTCCAGGGTGTCCGCGTCGAACCCGGCGTAGAGCAAGGGGTCGGCGGCGGGATTGAACACGTCCACGTCGATGCCGTTCACCACGCCGCTCAGCTTGTAGCTGTGCTGGCGCAGCACGTCGTGGAGCCCGTGGGCGAAGTAGGGGTTCTGGATCTCAAAGGCGTAGGTGCGGGACACGGTGCTGACCCGGTCGGACACCAGGATGGCGGCCTTCATCAGGTTGGTGCAGTTGTCGAAGTGCATGGTGCCCTTCCAGTCCTCGGGCAGGCCCAGCACCTCGTCCACGAAGGAGTCGGGGAACCGGCCCTGGTATTCCATGTTGTGGATGGTGAACAGGGTGCGGATGGTCTGGTAGGACAGCAGGTGCATATAGTGGGCCCGGAGGAACACGGGCACCAGGGCGGTCTGCCAGTCGTTGGCGTGGATCACATCGGGATACCAGTCCAGGTGCTGGAGGGCCTCCAGGATGGCCTTGGAGAAGAAGG
>CASTQR010000015.1 GCA_949451265.1 uncultured Eubacteriales bacterium
CCGCCGGCGCCACCTGGGACGCCGCCACCGCCGGCAACACCATCGGCACCTGGGTGTCCACCTTCGGCGATCAGATCGACATCGTGGCCTCCAACAACGACGGCATGGGCATGGCTATGTTCAACGCCTGGTCCAAGGAGAACAAGGTCCCCACCTTCGGGTATGACGCCAACGCCGACGCGGTGGCCGCTATCGCCGACGGTTACGGCGGCACCATCAGCCAGCACGCCGACGTGCAGGCCTACCTGACCCTGCGGGTGCTGCGCAACGCCCTGGACGGCGTGGACGTTGACACCGGCATCGGCACCGCCGACGACGCGGGCAACGTGCTGAGCGACGACGTGTACAAGTACGTGGAGGCCGAGCGTTCCTACTACGCCCTGAACGCGGCGGTTACCGCTGAGAACTATCAGGACTTCCTGGACGCCACCAAGCCCTACGGCCCCGTCAGCAACCAGCTGAAGGATGACGCCCACCCCAACAAGAGCGTGTGGCTGAACATCTACAATGCGGCTGACAACTTCCTGAGCGCCACCTATCAGCCCCTGCTGCAGAACTACGACGATCTGCTGAACCTGACCGTGGAGTACATCGGCGGCGACGGCCAGACCGAGGGTAACATCACCAACCGTCTGTCCAACCCCGACCAGTATGACGCCTTTGCCATCAACATGGTGAAGACCGACAACTCCGCCTCCTACACCGCCCTGCTGAGCTGATCATGGGCACTGAGCGTCTGGGGAATCCCGGCGCCGACAAGTGAATGACTCGCTATCAGGGAGAGGGACTTCTCCGCTCGGAGGAACTAACGCTCCGTCCGGCGGAAGGAACTCTCCCTGATATGCGTTTTCAGAAAAACCGGCAGGGCCGGCGGTTTGCCGGAGCTGCTAATCTGCAAAACAGGGGGAGTGACGAGTATGGCTGATGGAAAAGGCGATGTCGTCCTGTCGATCCGCGGTATGAGCAAGTCGTTCGGCCGAAACCGGGTGCTTGACCATATCAACCTGGATCTGAAGCGGGGGAGCATCATGGGGCTGATGGGCGAGAACGGCGCCGGCAAGTCCACCATGATGAAATGCCTTTTCGGCACCTACCAGAAGGACGAGGGAAAAATCTACTTAAACGGGAAGGAGATCAGCTTCTCCGGCCCCAAGGACGCCCTGGAAAACGGGATCGCCATGGTCCACCAGGAGCTGAACCAGTGCCTGGAGCGGAGCGTGACCGACAACCTGTTCCTGGGGCGCTACCCCACCAACTCGGTGGGCGTTGTGGACGAGGGCGGCATGAAGAAGAAGGCCGCCGAGCTGTTCCGCAAGCTGGGCATGACGGTGAACCTGAGCCAGCCCATGCGGAATATGTCGGTGTCCCAGCGGCAGATGTGCGAGATCGCCAAGGCCATCTCCTACAACTCCCAGGTCATTGTGCTGGACGAGCCCACCTCGTCCCTGACGGTGCAGGAGGTGGATAAGCTCTTTGAGATGATGCGGATGCTGAGGGAGCAGGGGATTTCGCTCATCTACATCTCCCACAAGATGGACGAGATCTTCGAGATCTGCGACGAGATCTCCGTGCTGCGGGACGGCAATCTGGTGATGACCAAGGCCGCCAAGGACACCAACATGAACGAGCTCATCACCGCCATGGTGGGCCGCTCCCTGGAGAGCCGGTTCCCGCCGGTGGACAACACCCCGGGCGGCACCATCCTGTCGGTGCAGCACCTGTCCACCAAGTTTGCCCCCCACCTCCAGGACGTCACCTTCGACGTGCGGGAGGGGGAGATCTTTGGGCTGTACGGCCTGGTGGGCGCGGGGCGCACCGAGCTGCTGGAGACCATCTTCGGCGTGCGCACCCGGGCGGCGGGCCGGGTCTATTTCAAGAACCGGCTGATGAACTTCAACAGCGCCAAGGAGGCCATCGAACACGGCTTTGCCATGATCACGGAGGAGCGCAAGGCCAACGGCCTGTTCCTGAAATGCGACCTGACGTTTAACACCACCATCGCCAGCCTGGAGCAGTACAAGGTGGGGCCGGCCCTGTCCAACCCGAAGATGGTGAAGGCCACCAGCAAGGAGATCAAGACCATGCGCACCAAGTGCATGGGGCCGGACGACATGATCACCAGCCTGTCCGGCGGCAACCAGCAGAAGGTCATCTTTGGCAAGTGGCTGGAGCGGGAGCCCCAGATCTTCATGATGGACGAGCCCACCCGCGGCATCGACGTGGGCGCGAAATACGAGATCTATGAGCTGATCATCAAGATGGCGAAGCAGGGCAAGACCATCATCGTCGTCTCCTCCGAAATGCCGGAGATTCTGGGCATCACCAACCGGATCGGCGTCATGTCCAACGGCTACCTGTCCGGCATCGTGAACACCGCGGAGACCAACCAGGAGGAGCTTCTGCGCCTCAGCGCGAAATATCTGTAAGGGGGGAAGGGCAATGGCAGACACGACTAAAATTTTGACCGCGGAGCAGGAGAAGCAGCTCCGCCAGCCTATCGACGATTACGTCGGCGGCATTCAGGAGCAGATCAACGCCCTGCGGAAGGACGGTACGGACCGGGTCATCGACATTCAGAGCGCCCTGGACAGCCTGAAGCGGGACCGCATCTACACCACCCAGGAGAAGGCGGACAAGCAGGCCAAGCTCCGCAAGGAGCTGGAGCAGGCCAAGGCGGTGGAGGCCCAGAACAAGGACCAGATCGCCAAGCTCATCGCCGACGCCGAGGGTTACATCAAGGCCCATTTTGACAAGGAATACTACCAGGCGGTGCGGGTCAGCTGCGCCGAGGAGAAGGTGCTGGCCAAGGAGAAATACCAGGCCGCTGTGGCGGAGCTGGAGAAGGCCCACCAGGCCACCGTGGCCAAGCTCACCGACGCCCAGGAGATCAAGGACGAGAAATACGTCCACAAGAACCGCCTGTTCGACGCCAAGATGAAGCTGGCCAAGGACCTCCAGGATGTGAAGGACCGCCGGCACGCCGCGTTCGACCACCAGTACCACCTGATCGACCTGCTGCGGATGTCCAAGTTCACCTTCAGCGAGACCCTGGCCCAGCGGTGGGAGAACTACAAGTACACCTTCAACGCCCGGAACTTCCTGCTGCGCAACGGCCTGTACCTGGCTATCGCGGTGGTTTTCATCGCCCTGTGTATCGCCACTCCCATTGTCAAGGGGCCCAAGGTCCAGCTGCTGACAATGAACAATATTCTGAACATCCTCCAGCAGGCGTCCCCCCGGATGTTCCTGGCGCTGGGTGTGGCCGGCCTCATCCTGTTGGCGGGCACCGACCTGTCCATCGGCCGTATGGTGGGCATGGGCATGACCGCCGCTACCATCATCATGCACAAGGGCATCAATACCGGCGGCGTGTTTGGGCACATCTTCGACTTCACCGGCCTGCCGGTCATCCTGCGGGTGTTCCTGGCCCTGCTGGTGTGTATCGTGCTGTGCACCATCTTCACCACCATCGCCGGCTTCTTCACCGCCAAGTTCAAGATGCACCCCTTCATCTCCACCATGTCCACCATGCTGGTTATCTTCGGCCTGACCACCTACGCCACCAAGGGCGTATCCTTCGGCGGCATTGAGGACTCCATCTCCAAGATGATCATCCCCAAGATCGGCAAGTTCCCCACCATTATCCTCTGGGCGCTGGCCGCGGTGATCATCGTGTGGTTCATCTGGAACAAGACCACCTTTGGAAAGAACCTGTACGCCGTGGGCGGCAACCCGGAGGCGGCTTCGGTGTCCGGTATCTCCGTGTTCAAGGTCACGGTGGGCGCGTTCATTATGGCGGGCATCCTGTATGGCTTCGGCTCCTGGCTGGAGTGTATCCGGATGTTCGGCTCCGGCTCCGCCGGCTACGGCCAGGGCTGGGAGATGGACGCCATCGCGGCCTGCGTGGTGGGCGGCGTGTCCTTCACCGGCGGCATCGGCAAGATCTCCGGCGTGGTGACGGGCGTGTTCATCTTCACCGCCCTGACCTACTCCCTGACCACCTTGGGCATTGATGCCAACCTCCAGTTTGTGTTCTCCGGCATCATCATCCTGGTGGCCGTCATGCTGGACTGCCTGAAGTATGTCCAGAAGAAGTAATACCCCCGCGTGAAGTGAAAAAGGCCGCCGCGAAGTGGACGTGTTCCACTTCGCGGCGGCCTTATTCGGCGGCCCATTCAAGGGCAGGACGGAGCTGTACAGCTCGATGAACTGGTGGGTGCAGATCCGCATATCCCAGGTACTTCATGGGGAGCACCGGAGTGACGGTGGTCGGGGAAAACGCGGGCAAGAGATGGTTGCTTTTGCTTCATGACTACCTCCTTTCCTGTGGGGGTATCCTCTATGCGGGGCGCAAGAAGCCCCGCAGATTCAGCTTACAAGCATAGGGTAAAAAGTTCAAGGGATAGAGGGGGAGGTTTAGGCAAAATTTACAAATCCCATGGACAAACGCCGGAAGGTGTGCTAAAATGAAAATTGTTTTAGAACTTGTGAAAATAATTTTCGACCGGCTGGGGAAAGGGGGGGCGCCCATGGCCCGCATCACGGAAAAGCGCCTGTTCCTGCTGGACATGGACGGCACCATCTACCTGGACCACACCCTGTTCCCCGGCACCCTCCCCTTTCTGGAGGCGGTGCGGGCCAGGGGCGGGCGGTATCTGTTCCTCACCAACAACTCATCGAAGTCGGTGGACGCCTATGTGGAAAAGCTGGGGGATATGGGGGTGCGGGCCGTCCGGGAGGACTTCCTCACCTCGGTGGACGCGCTCACCGCGGATCTGGGGGTGAGGCCGCCCTACCGCCTCTGTTACGCCTTCGGCACGGAGAGCTTTCAGAGCCAGCTCCGGGCGGCGGGCGTGCCCGTTACCAACCGGCTGGAGGATGGGGTGGACTGCCTGCTCATCGGCTTCGACACCGAGCTGGCCTTTCAGAAGCTGGAGGACGCCTGTATCCTGCTGAACCGGGGGGTGGACTTCATCGCCACCAACCCGGACTGGGTGTGCCCCACCTGGTACGGCTCCGTGCCCGACTGCGGCAGCGTGTGCGAGATGCTGTTCCGGGCCACGGGCCGCCGCCCCCGCGTCATCGGCAAGCCCCAGCCCGCTATGGCGCGGCTGGCCTTGGAGCGCACCGGATTTCCGGCAGAGGCGGCCCTCATGGTGGGGGACCGGCTGTATACCGACATCGCCTCCGGCGTGAACGCCGGGATCGACACCGCCTTTGTCCTGTCCGGCGAGGGGACGCGGGCGGATCTGGAGGGGAGCGAAGTGCGCCCCACCTGGGTGTTCGATAACATCGCCGCCCTCCACCGGGCCTGGGAAGGGGAGGGGTAGGAAAAAGGCTGTGACCTGAAGCTGTTTGGAGCCGCGCCAAAAAGCAGGGGGATTCCCCGGAAAAGAGTGAGCGTATGAAGGAACTGAAGCTGAACAACAAGCGCACAATTTTAGTCGGTTTGGCTTTCCTGTCCATCTGCTCCTTCTGGCAGATGTACGACAACCTGGTGCCCCTGATCCTCCGGCGCACCTTCCAGATGGACGAGTCCCTCACCGGCGTGATCATGGCGGCGGATAATATCCTGGCCCTGTTCCTGCTGCCCCTGTTCGGCGGGCTGTCCGACCGCTGCAAGCTGGGGAAGCTGGGCCGCCGCACCCCCTTCATCCTGGCGGGCACCGCCGGGGCGGTGGTGCTGATGAACCTGCTGCCCGCCCTGGACAACAGCTACGCGGCGGAGGCCGCCCCCTATAAGCTGGTGAGCTTTGTCATCGTGCTGGGCCTGCTGCTGATCGCCATGGGCACGTACCGCTCCCCGGCGGTGGCCCTGATGCCCGACGTGACCCCCAAGCCCCTGCGCTCCAAGGCCAACGCCATCATCAACCTGATGGGCGCGGTGGGCGGCGTGCTGTATCTGGGCATCAGCGCGGCCCTCTATCCCGCCTCCAAGACCGGAGAGACGGCCCACGTGAACTACCAGCCGCTGTTCCTCATCGTGTCGCTGATCATGGTGGTGGCGGTGGCGGTGCTGCTGGCCGCCATCCGGGAGCCCAAGCTGGCGGCGGAGAACCAGGCGCTGGAGAAGCGGCATCCCGAGTGGAATCTGGCGGAGAACGACGGCAGCGGCCACGAGACCCTGCCTGCCCCGGTGAAGCGGAGCCTGATCTTCCTCCTGGTCTCCATTGCCCTGTGGTTTATCGGCTACAACGGCGTGACCACCTGGTGGTCCAACTACGCCGCGGAGGTGATGGGCGCGGATCTGCGCAGCACCAACGTCTGCCTCACCGTGGCTACCGTGGGGGCCATCGTGTCCTATATCCCCATCGGCGTGCTGGCCTCTAAGGTGGGCCGGAAGCGCACCATCCAGGCGGGGGTGGTTCTGCTGGCCTCCTGCTTCCTGGCCGGTTATCTGCTCACCGTCCGGGCCACCGCTATCACCCCTGTCATGTATGTGGCCTTTGCCCTGGTGGGGCTGGCCTGGGCGGCCATCAACGTGAACTCCCTGCCCATGGTGGTGGAGATGTGCCGGGGCTCCGACGTGGGCAAATTCACCGGCTATTATTACACCGCCTCCATGGCGGCCCAGGTGGTCACCCCCGTGCTGGCGGGCACGCTGATGAAGCACATCAGCTATCAGGCCCTGTTCCCCTACGCGGCGTTCTTCGTGGCGATGAGCTTTGTCACCATGCTGTTCGTCCGCCACGGCGACAGCAAGGCGGAGGCCAAGACCGGGCTGGACGCCTTTGAGGACATGGACGACTGAGTTCCTTAAAAGAGCTTGAAGGCGTGACCATCGCGGCTGGACGGGGAACAGCTTTGGCTTGGCGGCGGAACAATAGCGTTTCAATACGTTTGAGTTGATAAGAGGGTATTGCGTATGAAAACCATGACAAAAATCGGGCTTACCGCCCTGGGGACGGTGGGGGCGTGGTGCGCCCTGCTGCGGCCCCGCAGGAACCAGCCGGGGTGGGACAAGCTGGACGGGGTGAGGTACGCCCACCGGGGCCTTCACGACCCGAACAAGGGCGTCCCGGAGAACTCCCTGGCGGCCTTCCGGAGGGCGGTGGAGGGCGGCTTCGGCGCGGAGCTGGACGTCCACCTGATGGCGGACGGGGAGCTGGCGGTGGTGCATGACAGCGACCTCACCCGCGTGTGCGGCAGGGCGGCCTGTATTGAGGACCTCACCGCCGCCGAGCTGCCGGGCTATCCCCTCATGGGGACGGGGGAGACCATCCCCCTGTTCCGGGAGGTGCTGGCCCTGTTCGAGGGCAAAACGCCGCTGATCATCGAGCTGAAGGTGGAGCGGGGGAACGCCGGCGCCCTCACCGACGCGGTGATGGCGGAGCTGGCGGGCTGGAACGGGACGTACTGCGTGGAGTCCTTCCACCCCGGGGTACTGCTGCGGCTGAAGGAGAAGTACCCTAGGGTGATCCGGGGCCAGCTCAGCGAGAACTTCCTCCGGGGGGACGAGGGGAACGGCCTGTCCCTGCCGGTGCGGTTCGCCCTCACCAACCTGCTGGCCACCGGCCTGACCCGGCCCGACTTCGTGGCCTACAAGTGGCAGGACCGGGGAAACCTCTCCCTGCGGCTGATGCGGGGGCTGTACGGCGTCCACGAGGTGAGCTGGACCGTCCGGGATCAGGCCACCATGGACGCCCTGGGGGCGGAGGGGGTGCCCTCCATCTTCGAGGGTTTCCTGCCGGAGGATTCTTAGTACAGTTGGGGCCTGATGCACAAAATTTGCGCACCGGGCCCCTTTTGTCCATAGCTTGTCCCGGTTGGTTCCCGTATACTTTATTCCAATAAAGCCGCCCCGCCCTATGGCGGGGCTTCTATTACCAAGGAGGAACGGCGTATGCGCGTCGCCATCGTGACGGACACCAACAGCGGGATCAGCGTGGCGGAGGGCCGGGAGCTGGGTGTCTTTGTGCTGCCCATGCCCCTGCTGGTGGACGGGGAGATCCGGTATGAGGGGGTGGATCTCACCCCGGAGGAGTTCTACGCCGCCCAGCTGGCGGGGCGGGAGGTGTCCACCTCCCAGCCCTCCCCCGGCGACGTGATGGATCTCTGGGATCGGGTGCTGGAGGAATACGACGCCCTGGTGTATATCCCCATGTCCAGCGGGCTCAGCGCCTCCTTCCAGACGGCGCTGACTTTGGCAGGGGGCTATGCGAACCGGGTGCAGGTGGCGGATCTCCGGCGGATCTCGGTGACCCAGAAGCTGGCGGTGCTGGACGGGCTGGAGCTGGCCAGGCTGGGCCTCACCGCCATGGAGATCCGGGAGGAGCTGGAGCGGGTGGCTATGGACGCCATGATCTACATCGGGGTGGAGACCCTGACCTACCTGCGGCGGGGGGGCCGGGTGACCCCGGCGGCGGCCGCCCTGGGGAGCCTGCTGAACATCAAGCCCCTGCTGAAGATCCACGGGGAGCGGCTGGACGCCTTCGCCAAGGTGCGGGGGGCGAAGGCCTGCAAGCAGCGGGCGGTGGAGGCCACCCGGGAGAGCGTGGAGGAGTTCCGGGCCAAGGGCTGGAGCTTCGTGGTGGGCACCGCCCACACCTACCGCACGCCGGAGGAGATCCGGGACTGGCAGCGGACTTTGGAGGACAATTTTCCCGGCATCCCCGCCTACCACGGGGAGCTGGCCCTCAGCATCGGTTGCCATACGGGGCCGGGGGCCTTCGGCATGGGGCTGGTGCGGCGGGTGGAGCTGCCCAAACAATAGAAGACGTGCGTCCCTCCGGCGGGTTCGGGGGGACGCTGTTTTTTGTTTCCAGATTGTAACGATTGTTTGGTTGACATTGTAGACCAATCGTGCTATGATAGGACTACAATGTAGACCAAGGGGGAATGGATCGTGGACGAGATCAAATTGAGCGCCAGCGAGTGGAAGGTGCTGAACTGCCTGTGGGCGGACAGCCCCCGCACCGTGATGCAGCTGGTGGCGGAGCTGGAGCGGTCGGTGGGCTGGGCGAAAAGCACCACCATCACCACCCTGCGCCGGATGGAGGAAAAGGGCCTGGTGCGGGTAGAGCAGGCGGGCCGGGGCAAGTCCTACACCCCCGCCGTGGAGCGGGAGCAGGCGGTGACCGCCGAGACCCACAGCTTCCTGGATCGGGTGTACCAGGGCAGCGTGGGGCTGATGATGAGCGCCATGGCAAAGCGGCGTGAGCTGTCCCAGGACGAGGTGGCCCAGCTCCGGGCCATCCTGGATCAGATTAACGAGGGGGGAGTACAATGACCGTGATGCTGCTGGAATGGGTGTTCACCGCCTCCTTCCTGATTCTGGCTGTGCTGGGCCTGCGGGCGGCCTTCGGCAGGCGGGTGAACTCCCGGCTGCGGTACGCCCTGTGGCTGGTGGTGCTGGTGTGGCTGCTGGTGCCGGTGCAGCTCTTTACCTCCCCCATCGCCGGGACGTGGGTATTTGCGGAGACGGACCCAGAGCCGGATCAGCCCGGCATCGTGGAGCAAAACCCCGTCACGCCCCCGGCCAACCAAACCCCTGCCGCCTCCGTGGGGACGGGGGTTGGAACGGGGCAGAACGTCCCGGTGTCCGATGATACCCCGCCGGGAAACGTGCTGGCGCCCCCGGCCCTGCCGGAAGCGCCCAATCCCCCGGAGGCGCCCGAGGCCCCGGATCTCCGCAATCCCCCCGGCTGGCTGGCCCTGCTGGGCTGGGCGTGGCTGGCGGGGAGCGGCGTGATGGCCTTAGGGTTGATCTGGGCCAACGGGCGGTTTGCCCGCCGCCTGCGGCGGGTGCGCATCCCCCTGGCGGCGGAGTGCCCCCTGCCGGTGTATGTGGCGGTAGGGCTGCCCTCCCCCTGCCTGTTCGGGGTGCTCCGGCCCGCCATCTACGTCACGCCGGAGTGCGCCGCCGACCCGGCTATGCTGCGCCACGTGGCCGCCCACGAGTACACCCACTTCCGCCAGGGCGACCACCTGTGGAGCGTCCTGCGGTGCGGGGCGCTGGCTGTCCACTGGTGGAACCCACTGGTGTGGCTGGCGGTGGGCCTGAGCCGGAGGGACGGCGAGCTGGCCTGTGACGAGGGGGCCCTCAAGCGCCTGGGCGACGGGGAGCGGCTGGCCTACGGCAATACCCTGCTGGCCCTGGTGACCGCCAAGCCGGGGCCGGTGGACCTGCTGCGCTGCGCCACCACCATGGCTGGGGATAAAAAAAGCCTGAAGGAGCGGTTCCTCCGCATTGCCAAGGCCCCCAAGCAGCTTATGTGGGCGGCAGTGGCGGTGGTGCTGGTGACGGCGCTGGCCTGTGTGGTGGCCTTCGGGCAGAAGGCGGAGGAGAAGCCCGCCGCCCGGGATCCGGTGGAGCTGCCCCCGGCTGATCTGGCCTTTGCCCTAGAGTACGGCGAGGACGGGAAGCCCTTCGTCCGGATCGAGGGCCAGGTGGAGGATCGGGTGGTGAAGGACGCCGTCTGGTATCCGGAGGGAAACGCAGTGCTCTTTGGTGCGCTTGCGGAGCCGCCTGATGAGGCCCAGGGGCCGGAGCTCAGCGCGGCCTACCAGTTCTCCACAGGCTGGGCCCACATGGGCGCCGGGTGGGCGGATGAGGCGCGCACATCGGTGACGGTGTCTACCATCAATTCGGCGGCGCTTCTCAGCGGCCACATGGGCAGCGGCTACTGGATCTTTACCGTAGAGCTCTCCGGGGACAGCGGCACGGTGGCATCCAGAGAATACTCCGATTGGGTCGCCAAGCCGGAGAATCAGGCCCCCCCTGACGAGGAGGCGGTGGAGGCCGCCCGTTACGCCGCCAAGCTGCTGACGGCGGCGGAGGACTACTACAAAAACGCCGCCGCCGGGAACCAAACCGATCTGGCTTTCGACTGGGATGGCACCCCGGCGCTGCTGGTGAACGCCACCACCATGGACGTCCGCCCCGACCTGAACCGCAACGGTGTGCCGGAGACCATCACCGTGGGCCGGGTGAGCGGCCTGGAACAGGCGGATGAGGCCCGGGCCTGTGAGGACGATTCCCGGTGGGCCCTGGGCCTGGGCGTGGTGGTGAAGGAGGGGGACGAGGTGCTGTGGTACGACTTCGCCGCCAACATCCACGCCGGGGAGCACGCCATCCTGCTCTACACCAAGGACGGCCAGCACTATCTGATGGAGTTTGATATCCACGGGGGCATGGGCCATGGCAATGGCCGCTACCGCATCTTCACTCTGGAAAACGGCAAAGAGAACACCGTCCGGGAGGGCGGCGTGGACTTTGACTACGTCTCAGTGCCCGGTGTCGGCGCCGATGTGCGGGAGAACTTCGACCCGGAGGCGGTGTCTGCCTTCGTGGAGGAGGCGGACAGCCTGCTGGCGGACTGCGTGGTGCTGGCGGACACCTCCTATGACTTCTGGCCCGACCCACCCCTGCGGGTGGATCTGCGGTGGCTGGAAAACTACGCCTTCGGCTTCCAGTGGAGCGCCCAGCTCACCACCCTGGAGAACCTGACCCGGTTCAAGCTGGCGGGGGAGGCCCCGGCCTACGCCCGCGACCTGGACGGGGATATGCGTCAAGAATTGATCCAACGTTCTGTCATCACCGGTGAGACGGCGGGCGCCCAGGGCCAGCGGGTGGAGATCTGGCGGGACGAGAAAATGATTTGGAGCGACGAGGCGTATTACAATCACGCGGGCTATAACGCCGTGTTCCTGTGTACGCTGGACGGGAAGGACTACCTGCTGCGCTATAATCCCACCATGTACCAGGGCGGCAGTAACTACTCCTACAAGCTGTTCACCCTCACCCGAAGCGGGGAGGAGCAGACGGTTAGGGAGGGCAGCGTAGCCTTTACGATGAATTATTTCGCCGGAGGGGAGTTCGGCGGCCCCGGCGGGAGCGAGTTTGTGCCGGAGGACATCGCCGCCTTTATGGACGAGATCAACGACCTGCTGGCCCACAGCGTCCAGCTGATCAATACCGATGCCGGGCTGCTGTACTCTTTCGAGCGGGAGGGACGGCTTTATGACAGCCTGAGCTGGCTGGATGGCTGGGAGCCTACGTTCACCCGCGACCCGTCCAAGTCTCTGCTGGAAAACCTGTGGGCGTTTAAGGAGGCCATGACGGCGGAGAATTATGCCGAGACGCCCCAGTTGCGCAGCCTGGACGAGGAGGACGAGTTCGGGTACGTACGACATATACAGCTCACCTACCGGGACAGGTACGTGCAGTTCGACGGCCTGTGGCGTGAAAGGGTCCAGCGCGAGGTGGAACCCCAGGTGCTGGATCTCAATGGGGACGGCAGGGACGAGATCATCTTTGAACTGGTGGAGGACGGGAGCGCGGGTACATGGATGGAACAGCTTTACCTGTTTGACGCGGATACCCTGGAGCAGTACGACACCACCAATCTCACGGAGCGGATCATCGCCCAGATCCAATCCACCGGGGACGAGGAGTATTTCTATCTGTCCGCCCCGGGGATGGAGCGGGTGGCCATCTCCAAACAGGACACACTGTGGGAGTATCCCGAGCCGCTGATGGACGCCCTGATGCTGGGAGAGCTTATCAGGTACTCCATTGAGGACGGCAGGCTGTTCGGCTATTTTGGCTGCTATGCCAGCTTTGGCTTGAACCGCTGCGGCGAGGTGCGGGTATCCCTGGAGATAGTCCGGGACGGGATCGTGACGGCGTCCTCCTTTGAGTACGTGCCGGAGCAATTCCCCGCAAACTCCCCGGCGGCCCGGTCCAATGCCTGAACTGTCATTGTCGGCTCAATATATTTTTGAAAAAGGGCTTGTCTTTGCCAGTCCTTTCCGGTATAATAACTCTAATGCCGTGAGACAGAAGGGCCGGTATGCCGGCCGACATCTTGACATAGGAGGAAAACAATGATGCTAAAGCTCGCAGCGGCGTCCGCCCCCACCGGCGACATGTCCATGCTTCCGTCGATCCTGATGGTCGTGGTCATGATCGCCGTCATGTACTTCCTGATGATCCGCCCGGAGAACAAAAAGAAAAAGGCCGCCGAGGAGATGCGCAACAGCCTGAAGGTGGGGGACGAGATCACCACCATCGGCGGCATTGTGGGCACCGTGTGCGCGGTGAAGGAAAAGACCGTGGTGCTGGAGACCGGCGCGGACCGGGTCCGGGTGGAGTTCACCAAGTGGGCCATCTCCAGCAAGGGCACCCAGAGCACCGAGGAGGCCGTCCCCGAAAAGACCGAGAAGAAGGACAAGAAGGACAAAAAAGAGGACAAGTGACCCAGGCATGACAAGCACCCTTTCCGCATATGGTATACCACCATATCGGGAAGGGGTGCTTTTTATGCGGAAGGGGGAGGTCCAGGGGGCCAACGCCGCCCAGATGGTGACGGCGGTGGCGCTGGGCGGGCTGCTGGCCCTGGGGGTGGAGCTGATGGTGCTGCTGCTGGGGTCGGCGGCGGTGTCCAACGGGATCTTGAAGGAGGACGCGGCGGCCCAGGTGACGGCGGCGGCCTGTGTGCTGGGCTGCCTCATCGGCGGTGCGCTGGCCTGCGCCCGGTGGAGCTCCCGGCGGCTGCTGGCGGGGCTGGCGGTGGGGGCGGTGTGCTTCCTGCTGATTTTAGCGGTGGGCCTGCTGCTGGGGGACGGCTTCACGCCGGGGCCCCAGATGCTGGTGGAGCTGGCCGGATGCCTGTGCGGCGGGGCCGTGGCCGGGGTATTCGGCGGGCGGAAGGGAAGGAAGAAACGGACGTCTGCCCGGAAGAAGTGACAGGGAAGGCCGCGGCCCCGTGGGGGCCGCGGCCTTAGTGGCGCACGGCGGATGCAAAAAATGGAAGATGGTTCTTTGCCCAAAATCCCTTGACGGAACCGGTCCCCGGTGTTATATTGTGTGCCAGAATCCCCCGCCGGGGGAAATCTCAGGAAAGAAGGAGTTAAGCATGAAACTTTGGAAACGGCTGGGCGCGGCGGCGCTGGCCGCCGTGGTGGCGGTGGGCCTTACCCTGTCCAGCGCCAGCGCCTGCACCAGCCTGTTCGTGGGCAGTGAGCTGACGGAGAGCGGCTCCACCTTCTTTGGCCGGGGCGAGGATATCGGCGAACACTACGCCAAGATCTTCCAGATCATCGAGGCCGCCGACCACGCGGAGGGCGAGATGTACGAGGATTCCTGGGGCTTTACCATGCCCTGGCCCGCCCACACCTACCGCTATACCTACGTCCGGGATTCTGTGGAGTACGGGGATAATATTCTGGACGATGACGGCAATGTGGTCATCCCGGCCTACGCCCAGGCGGGCATCAACGAGCTGGGCGTGTCCGTTACCGCCACCGTGTCCACCATCTACAATCCGGAGCTGGACGAGTTCGATGCCCCCACTGAGAACGGCATCTGCGAGCTGTCCATCGCCGGTGTGATCCTCCAGGAGGCCAAGTCCGCCCGCCACGGTGTGGAGCTGCTGGCCGCCATCCTGGACGAGTACGGCGCGGGGGATGACTACGGCTACTATAACTCCATCCTCATCGGCGACGCCAAGGAGGTCTGGAACTTCCTGATCGTGTCCGCCCACAACTACGCGGCGGTGAAAATGCCCGCCGACAAGGTGTCCATCAACCCCAACATCGTCACCATGGGCGAGATTGACACGGCGGACAAGGACAATGTGATCACCTCCGAGGGGCTGATCTCCATGCCGCTGGACAACGGCCTGCTGGTGTCCTCCCAGTATGATAAGGACACCTACAAGGAGGGCGATAAGATCACCAAGATCAATATCCGGGAGACCTACGGCACCGACGACGGGTACGGCCAGTACACCCGGTTCTGGCAGGGCGTCCACTACCTGAACCCCGCCATGGCGGAAAAGCTGGACATCATCGGCGAGGGGATGCTGCACAGCAGCGAGCTGGACGGCCCCATCTCCTTCCTGTTCGACACCGACCGGAAGCTGTCCACCCTGGAGGCCATGCGGTTCTTTGCTGCCCGGGGCGAGGGCACCAAGTACGACTCCAACAAGGACGGCAAGATCTGGTCCGTGGGCAACGAGCACCAGGCGGAAACCCATCTCTTTGAGGTGCGCCACGACGAGACGCTGCCCGCCCAGCTGGCCACCATCGAGTGGCTGGCCATGAACCGCTCCGAGTACTCCGTGTTCTTGCCGTTCTACTCCGCGCTGCTGGACGAGACGGACAGCGTGTACCACTGCGACTGGACCAACAACGACGGCGAGAACTTTGCCTACTATGCCCCCGCCGAGGATATGGAGCTGTTCGGCGACGTGGTGGACAGCCCCGCCGACCTGCCGGAGAACTCCATGTTCTGGGTGTTCGCCGCCCTGAACGATATGTGCGACAACGACCGGGAGCACTACGGCGTGAACGTCAAGGCCTTCTGGGAGGCGTACCAGACCGCCCTCATTGAGAAGCAGGCCAACGTGGACAAGGCCATGCGGAACATTTGGAAGGCGGATCCCGCCCTGGCCCAAAAGAGCGCCACCGCCCTGGGCAAGGCCATCGCCAAGGAGACCTACGGCTACGCCAAGCAGATCATGGACGAGCTGTGGAAGTTCAGCCAGGACTATGAGGCGGGCAAGCTGGACAAGGACACGGTGTTTAAGCCCTCCTGCATGGGCAAGCTGCCGGAGTACTCCATCGCTATGGCCTTCGGCGACGTGAAGGCGGGGGCGTGGTACGTCCCCCATGTGGCCTACGCTGTGGAGAACAACCTGATGCTGGGCAGGAGCGCCACTTCGTTTGATCCCGGCACCCTTGCCAGCGGAAGCCAGGCGGCGGTAATTCTGGCGCGGCTGGCGGACGCGGGGCTGGAGGACACCGGCAAAAACTGGTCCGCCGCGGCCCTGGCCTGGGCGGCGGAGAAGGGCTACTCCGAGGGCCTGGAGCTGTCCGACGGCCCCATCACCCGGGAAGATCTGGCCATCCTGCTGTGGCGGTTTGCCGGGGCCGAGAAGGTGAAGCAGGATCTCAGCGCCTTTGCCGACGCGGATCAGATCTCCGAGGAGGCTCTGGAGGCTATGAAGTGGGCGGTCAGCGTCAAGCTGTACGAGGGCTTCGCGGAGGACAGCACCCTGCGGCCCGCCGGGCAGACCACCCGCGCCCAGCTGGCGAAGCTGCTGAATGTGCTGTGCGACAGTATTTTGAAGTGAGCGCATGATAAGAAAACGTCCCGCCCCCGGCATCGGCTGGGGGCGGGACAGCGCGCGGTTTGACCGTCAATTTGACCGTTGACAAACGGGGCGGGATATGTTATGATACTACTTGCGTTTGGACAGGTTCCGATAGGGAGAGATGTCCGAGTGGTTTAAGGAGCCGGTCTTGAAAACCGGTGACCCGCAAGGGCCGTGGGTTCGAATCCCACTCTCTCCGCCAGATTACAATTTCATCACTTTTAGATGTTTTCGACATGCGGAAGTACCCAAGAGGTCGAAGGGGCTCCCCTGCTAAGGGAGTAGGCGGGTAAAACCGTGCGAGGGTTCAAA
>CASTQR010000016.1 GCA_949451265.1 uncultured Eubacteriales bacterium
AACACCAGCAGGCCGGTGAGGTAGTTCACAACAACCACCACCACCGCCACCAGCAGCTTGGCGATGAGCTTGTCGGCGTGGAGCAGGTCCACCAGCAGCATCAGCAGCACCGTCTCCAGCCCCAGGGAGAACAGGCGGGACAGGACGAACTCCCCGGCCTCCCGCAAGCCCCGGCGGGCGGTGGAGCGGTAGACCCACTTGCCGTTGGCAAAGTAGGAGAAGGCCACCGCCCCCACCCAGGCGATGATGTTGCTGACGGCGTAGTGGAGATTGACGGGCCCGGTGAGGAGGGCGTAGATCACGTAGTTGATCACGGTAGTCATAACGCCTACCACCAGGTAGGCGAGCTGTTCCCTGTGGGCGGTGATGAGGCCGCGGATTTTCTCTGTCATGGGCTGTCCTCCGGTGTATAGGCTGCGGCGCGGGGCAGGGCCCGCGGGGGCCCCGTTCCAATTGACGTTCTAAAATAGTTTACCATAAAGGGAGGGGGTTTTCAATACCTGGCGGGAAATTTCACCAGGGGACAGGGGAAACAGCCTCTTGACAAGGCCCCCGGCCCCACGGTATAATAATCCCCAAGCAAAAGGCGTGGATGGGAACAAGACGCGGCCCGTCCCCCGCCCAGAGAGCCGGCGGCTGGTGCGAGCCGGCGGGGGGAACCGCGTGGATACTGGCCCCGGAGCCGCCAGTCTGAACACACCAAGTAGGATTGGACGGGTGATCCCGTTACAGGTCATGGCCTTGCTGGAGGCCGAGAGCGCGCATTGGGCGACCGTGCGCGGAAGTAGGGTGGTACCGCGTGATCCCGCCGATCACGCCCCTGACATAACCGTCGGGGGCGTTTTTTGATTCCCCCGCGCATCCAAAAGGAGGAAAACCCCATGAAGCTGAAGCCCGGATTTGAGAAGTACATTCCCTTCAAGCCCCAGCCCATCGAACACCGCACCTGGCCGGATAAGACCATCACCAAGGCCCCGGTATGGTGCTCCGTGGATCTGAGGGACGGGAACCAGGCCCTCATCGACCCCATGAATTTGCAGGAGAAGCTGGAGTACTTCCACACCCTGGCGGACATCGGGGTGAAGGAGATCGAGATCGGCTTCCCCTCCGCCTCCGAGACGGAGTACGAGATCTGCCGGGAGCTCATTGAGGGCAATCACATCCCGGACGACGTGACCATCCAGGTGCTGGTGCAGGCCAGGGAACACCTTATTAAAAAAACCTTCGAGGCCATCCGGGGCGCGAAGAACGTGATCCTCCACTTCTACAACTCCACCTCCACCCTCCAGCGGAAGGTGGTGTTCCACATGGATACCGACGGGATCACGAAAATCGCCACCGACGCGGCGGATCTGATCTACGAGATGGCCCAGCCGGTGATTGCGGATGGTATGAACTTGCGCTTTCAATACTCCCCGGAATCCTTCATGGGCACCGAAATGGACTACGCCGTGGAGATCTGCGCCGCCGTGCTGGATCACCTTCACGCCGACGAGAACCACAAGGTGATCCTGAACCTGCCCACCACGGTGGAGAACTGTATGCCCAACCAGCTGGCGGATATGCTGGAGTACTTCATCCGCAAGCTGCCCGGGCGGGAGCGGGCTATCATCTCCCTCCACCCCCACAACGACCGGGGCACCGGCGTGGCCACCACCGAGATGGGGCTGCTGGCGGGGGCCGAGCGGGTGGAGGCCACCCTGTTCGGCAACGGGGAGCGCACCGGGAACGTGGATATGGTGACACTGGCCATGAACATGTACACCCAGGGGGTGGACCCGGAGCTGGACTTCCACGACATCAACAGGATCCGGGATATGTACGAGCGGTGCACCAAAATGAAGGTGGGGGAGCGCCAGCCCTACGCCGGTGAGCTGGTGTTCACCGCTTTCTCCGGCAGCCACCAGGACGCCATCAACAAGGGCGTGCACTACATGAACGAGAGCGGCACCGATCTGTGGGAGGTGCCCTACCTGCCCATCGACCCCGCCGACGTGGGGCGGCAGTACGAGCCCATCATCCGCATCAATTCCCAGTCGGGGAAGGGCGGGGCGGCCTTCGTCATGATGCAGAACTTCGGCTACGACCTGCCCAAGGCCATGCACGCCGAGTTTGGCGCGGTGGTGCAGAAGGAATCCGACCGGATCGGCAAGGAGCTGAAGCCGGAGCAGATCTTCGCGCTGTTCGACCAGGAGTACCTGTCCGTCCCCAAGACCTACCAGCTGGAGCGCCACTCTTTCCATGAGGACTCCCGCCACGGGGACGTGAGCCGGGTGGCCTTTGTGGGCCAGGTGGGCTATAAGGGCCGTACCATGGAGGCCTACGGACAGGGGAACGGCCCCATCGACGCCTTTTTCAACGCCCTCCACGACCTGCCGGAGGGGCACATTGAGGGGTACCAGTTTGTGGACTACAAGGAGCACGCCATCTCCTCCGGCTCGGACACCCAGGCGGTGTGCTACATCCACCTGAAGGATCCGGACGGACGGGACGTGTTCGGCGTGGGCAAGAGCCACAACATCAACCGGGCCTCCCTGCGGGCCATCCTGTGCGCCATCAACCGGTCTTTGCTGGGCGCGTGATAAACTTGAGAAAGCGGGTGCTGACATGAAGAAGGCGGCCTTTATCGGCGTGGGAAATATGGGCGGGGCGCTGGCCCGGGCGGCGTGCCGGGCGGTGGGCGCGGATCAGGTGGTGCTGTTCAACCGCACGCCGGACAAGGCGGAGGCCCTGGGGGCGGAGCTGGGCTGCGAGGTGGTGGGCAGCGCCGCCGACGCGGCCTGGGCGGCGGAGTACCTGTTCCTGGGGGCCAAGCCCGACGGGATCCCGTCCCTGCTGGAGGAGCTGGGGCCCCAGCTCCGGGACCGCCACCGGGTGGGGGAGGACAAGGTGGCCGTTTCCATGGCGGCGGGGCTGACCATCAAGGATCTGCGGCCCCACCTGGCGGGGGCGGGGTACTATGTGCCCATCGTGAGGATAATGCCCAACACCTGCGCGGCCATCGGCAAGGGCATGACTGCCCTGTGCGCCGGGGAGGCGGTGGGGGAGGAGCACATCCGGGGCGTGGAGGAGATCCTGTCCGCCACCGGACGGGTGGAGCGCATCCCCGAGGGGATAATGGATCAGTTCGCCGCCGTGGCGGGCTGCGGCCCCGCCTTTGTCTACCCCTACATCGAGGGGCTGGCGGACGGCGGGGTGATGGCGGGCCTGCCCCGGGCCAAGGCGGTGGAGTACGCCGCCCAGATGGTGCTGGGGGCGGCGGCCATGGTGCTGGAGAGCGGCAAACACCCAGGCCAGCTCAAGGACGAGGTGTGCTCCCCCGGCGGCTCCACCATCGCCGGGGTGGCGGAGCTGGAGCGCCACGGCCTGCGGGCCGCGGCCATGGACGCGGTGATGGCGGCCTGGCGCAGAAGCATGGAGCTGGGCAAGTAGGATATCAAAAAAGCGCGATGGGAGCCGTCGCGCTTTTTCATGCCCCGGCGCGGAAAAAAGCCTTGACAAATCGAGCGTTTGTACTATAATAAAAAGTACAAATGTTTGATTTTATGGGAGGGGAATCCTGTGGAGGTTCTGACCAAGCTGACCATTCTGGCGGACGCCGCCAAGTACGACGCCGCCTGTACCTCCAGCGGGGTGATCCGGGGGGCAAAGCCGGGGACCATCGGCACCGCCACCAACTCGGGCTGCTGCCACACCTTCTCCGCCGACGGGCGGTGTGTGTCCCTGATGAAGGTGCTGTATACCAACCACTGCTGCTATGACTGCGCCTACTGCGTGAACCGCCGCTCCAACGATGTGCCCCGGACGGCCTTTACCCCAAAGGAGCTGGCGGAGCTGACCATCCAATTTTACCGGAGGAACTATATCGAGGGACTGTTTTTGTCCTCCGCCGTGCTGAAAAGCCCGGACTACACCACGGAGCGGATGATCGAGACCCTGCGTCTGCTGCGCACCGAGTACCGCTTCAATGGCTACATCCACGCCAAGGCCATCCCTGGTGCGGACCCGGGGCTGACCTATGAGCTGGGTCTGCTGGCGGATCGGCTCAGCGTCAACATCGAGCTGCCCTCCGAGAGCTCCCTGCGGCTGCTGGCCCCGGACAAGAGCCGGACGTCCATCTTCACCCCCATGGCCCAGATCCGGGACGGGGCCGCCCAGTCCAAGGCGGAGCTGAAGCTCTACCGCCACGCGCCGAAGTTCGCCCCGGCTGGGCAGTCCACCCAGATGATCGTGGGGGCCACCCCGGAGAGCGACCGGCACATCCTGTCCCTGACCGAGGGGCTGTACCGGAAGTACCGGCTGAAGCGGGTGTTTTTCTCCGCCTATATGCCGGTGTCCGACCACAAGAGCCTGCCCGTGCCCGCCGGGTTCAAGCCGCCCCTGCTGCGGGAGCACCGGCTGTACCAGGCGGACTGGCTGCTGCGGTTCTACGGCTTTACGGCGGGGGAGATCCTGGACGAGACCCGCCCCAACTTCGACGAGGCCCTGGATCCCAAGAGCGACTGGGCCCTGCGGCACCCGGAGTTCTTCCCGGTGGAGGTGAACCGGGCGGACTACGAGGCCATCCTGCGGGTGCCCGGCATCGGGATGCGGGGGGCGGAGCGGATTGTGGCCGCCCGGCGGTACGGCCCCCTGTCCTTCGAGGGGCTGAAGCGGCTGGGCATCGTGATGAAGCGGGCCCAGTATTTCATCACCTGCGGGGGGCGGATGCTGCCGGGGCTGCGGTTCAGCCCTGAGAGCGTCTACCGCCGCCTCACCGGGCTGGAGCAGGCGGCCCTGGGCGGCGGAGAGAGCTGGCAGCAGATCTCCCTGTTCGACGGGGCGGTGGGCTGACATGACGGCTTACCGCTACGACGGCACCTTCGCCGGGTTCCTGACCTGTGTGTGGGACGCCCTGGAGGGCGGGGTGGAGCCGTCCGCCTTCCTGCTGCCGGGGGACGGGGCCACCCTCTGGGCGGAGCGGATCGTGGCGGCGGACGAGGGGCGGGCCCGGCGGCTGTACGCCGCGCTGAAAAAACGGGCGTCCCCCGCCTTCCAGAAGCTCATCGCCCGGGGCTTCCTCACCTGCCTGCCGGAGAAGGAGCTGGCCCTGTTCACCCTCATCCGCCGGGGGCTGCGGGAGGGGGACCGGGTGCGGCTGGACCTCAGCGACCCGGTGATGGCCCGGGTGAACCTGGCGCTCACCAAAATGTGGACGGAGTGGGATCACTTGAAGGGCTTCGTCCGCTTTTCCGAGCTGGACGGCGTGCTGGTGGGGGAGATCGAGCCGAAAAACCGGGTGCTGCCCCTGCTGGCCCCCCACTTCGCCGCCCGGTACTCCGGGGAGCGGCTGGCCCTGTACGACCGCACCCACCACGAGATCTTTTTGTCCGAACGGGGGCGGTGGAAGCTCCTGCCGGCGGAGGACTTCCGCATGGGCCCCGCCGGAATGGAGGAAAAATCCTACCGGGCCATGTGGCGGAGGTATTATGACACCATCGCCATTGAGGGGCGGCGCAACCCGAAATGCCAGTCCACCCACCTGCCCAAGCGGTACCGCCATGTGATGACGGAGTTTTTGACCGACGAGGAGATGGAGCGGAGCCTGCCGGGACAGGCCCCGGCCTCCCTTGGGGATGGAACGGAAGGAACCCCCGGGTAAACCGCGCGGACGGTTTACTCAGGGGTTCTTCCTGTTCAGCGTTCCACATCCACCACCCGGACGTAACGGCGCAGGGGATATTCCCCGTCGTGGGCCTCGCCGGGGAAGGAGGCGGACATGGACTCGGCCCGTGTGACGCGGGTCACGCCCGCCCGGGCCAGCAGCTCCGTCAGCGCCTCCCGCTGTTCGGGAGGACACAGGAGGCCCGCCGTCTGGAGCCGCCCCTTCTGGCGGCGCAGGGCGGGCAGAAGCTCCCCTTGGGGCAGCAGCTTCACCAGCACGTTCCCCTCCATGGGGGACAGCTCCAGCTCCTGATCGGGCCGGAGAAGGACGGAACAGCCCCGGCCCTGGATCAGCGCTTCCCCCGCCGCCGTCCCGTCCACGATGCGCTCCAGCAGGGCGGTGCGGCCGCTGAGGGAGGCGGAGGCCCCGCCGGACGGGCCGGGGCGCTTTGCCGCCGCCTGTTCCAGGCAGGGCAGGAAGTCCCGGCAGAAGGCCAGCGCTTCCTCCCAGTCGCCGGAGTCCAGGAAAACCACCTGACAGGAGGAGCAGAGCCGCTGGCCCGTCTCCACAATGTGGGCGGCCAGGGCGGACAGCTCCCCGTCCCGGTTCTCGCAGCCGGAGACGTAGGCGAAGCTGAGGCGGTGGCCCCACTCGATGAGCTTGCACCCCGGCCCGGCCAGGGAGCGGGCGGCCTCAATGGCCCCGTCGCCGCCCCAGACCACCAGGCCGTCGGCCAGGGCCGCCAGGGCCTCCATGTCCTCCCGCTGGCCGGAGGGGAGGTCGAAGGCGTAGAGGTAGGGGGACAGCCGGGGCTCCTGCTCCGTCAGAAGCTGGAACGCCGCCAGGGACAGGCCCTTGTCGCCGTGGGGGAGCTTCACCAGGTTGATGTTGCCGGTGAGCAGGCCCTCCAGGGCGGTGTACACCGGCAGGCCCGACATATTGCCGGGGGCGATGTGGAACAGCGTGCCCAGGGGCAGGATGCGGGCGGTGGTTTTGGGGAACCGGCTGGGGCGGAAGGGATCGGGGCCCAGCTCGGTGGCCAGTTTGGCCTCCAAGGTTTCCCGGCGCAGCAGGGGGAGCAGGTCAGCCAGCCCCACCCCGGCGGGCAGGAAGCGGGAGATCAGCGCGTCAAACTCGCCGGAGGCCAGACGCCTGCCCAGGGCGTCCACGGCGGCGATGACCGCCTCCGTGTCCAAGGGCGGGCCGGCACGGACAGCGTTGAGCTGGGCTTCCAGGCCGTTCAGTACGTTCTTCCGCTCCGTATCGGAGAGCAGTTTTCCGTTGGCGAAGATCAAAACGACTCCCCCTTTCCCAGCAGCTCGGATGCCCCGGCGGCGCAGGTCTGGATATCGCCCATCCCCACCCGGCCTAAAATGGTGAGATAGGGGGTCTTGATGCCGCAGCCGCACTGCTCCCCCGGCGTCAGGCAGCCCAGGTCGTCGGTCATGACGCTGAGGGTGGGGGTGGCGCACATCAGGGGCGAGATCAGGTTGATCAGCCCCACCCGGCCCATGGGCAGGGGCTCCAGGGTGTCCGGATCCCGGATGATCACCCGGCCATAGGCGGGGATGTGGAAATGGTGGCGCTTGCAGGTGTTGTAAAAGATCGGGTGCTCCACCGCGCCGAACAGCTCGTTGATGTTCTCCTCCGGGACGCCCAGCACCCTGTCCGCCAGGGCGTAGAGGGTGCCCTTGTCCACCTCCTGGGCGGAGTGCTGCTTCCAGCCCCCGGCCAGGATGATCCGGGAGCCGTGGGGCAGCTTCACCCGCAGGCCCAGCTCCTCCATCCGCTTCAGGCCGAACCACAGGTAGGAGGGGAACCCGATGACCCTGGTGGGGAAGGGGGATCCCTCCAGCTTCTTCAGGGCCTTGGCCACCGAATCCAGGTCGGGGAGGTAGGCCCCGTCCACCATGCGCAGGGCGTAGGTGCGGCTGAGGGGCGGGGAGAAGTGGGTGAGGCCGAACATGGTGCGGGTGACGCCGGTGTGGTTGGACTTGTGGGGCTTGTAGCCCAAAATGACGCAGTGGGCGGGGACAGGGGACACCAGGTGGTGGCGGAAGCCCAGGTTGATCACCATGGGGGCCTCCGCCAGGATGGAGCCCCAGTCAAAGCCGATGCGGCTGAATTTGCCGCTGGTGCCCGACGAGGTGACCTTCATGGCCATCCGCCACTGGGGCATGGAAAATAGGGCCCGTCGCTTGAAAAAGAGGGTGGGGATCACGGGGATCTTCGCCAGATCGTCCATGGTTTGGAGCTGGTCCGGGGAAAAGCCCAGGTGTTTGCAGATGGCGGCGTAGCCGGGGCAATGGCGGATGTGGTAGGCGCAGTTGTCCCGGCAGGCCCGGAGAAAGGCCCGGTGGGAGCCGGGCAGGTTGTAGGGCCGGAGCCGCCAGAACAGCCGTTGACGGGACAGCATGGGTGTCGCCTCCTTTGCGGGGAATGACGGTATACCCGTATTATAACATGACGGCGCCGGAATTTGAACGCCCAGTTTATCCGGAAACGAAAAACAATCCGCACACAGGTGCGGATTGTTTGCCTGGTTTAGGGCCCCTCCGGGAAGCGCAGCTCCACCCGGAGCCGCCCGTCCTCGTACCGGGCGGCGATGGTTCCGCTCAACCGCTCCGTGAGGGCCTTGGCGATAGACAGGCCCAGCCCGGTGGAGTGGCGGCCCGTCTCCACGGTGTAGAAGCGGTCGAACAGCCGCCCCACCTGCACCTCGTCCAGCTTGGTTGCGGCGTTGGAGAGGGTGATGGCGCCGTCCTCGTCCAGGGCCACCTCCAGATCCCCGGCGCTGTACTTCAGCGCGTTGGCCAGCAGATTGCCCAGAATCCGGGACAGCGCCGCCCGATCCAGATTCCGCGCCACCCGCTTCTCCGGCAGGGACACGGAGGGCGTCACGCCGCCCTCCATCAGCGCCCCGTAGAAGGAGGCCACCGCCTCCTCCACCGCCCCGTTCAGATCTACGGGTTCCAGAACCAGATCGTCCTCCAGGCTGGCGGCCACGGAGTAGCGCAGCAGCTCCTCGGTGAGCCGCCGCATGGCCTCCGCCCGGTCGCCGATGAGGGCCAGGTAGCGGGCCTGTTCGGGGGTCTTGTCCCCTTTGTCCAGCAGCTCCAGGTAGCCGCAGATGGCGGTCAGGGGCGTGCGCAGGTCGTGGGACACGTTGGTGACGGCCTCCTTCAGCTCCCGGTCGCCGTTCTCGTACCGCTGGCGCAGGCGGCGCAGCTCCTTGAGCTGAGCGTTCAACTCCGCCGCCAGTCTGCGGGCGTGGGCGTCCCGGGTGGGCAGGAAGATGGGGGTGTTGGTGTCGGAGGAGAGCCGCTCCCCCAGCTGGCCCGTGATGTCGTCCAGGCTTCTTTGGAGCAGATACAGCCGGAGGAGCAGCACCAGCGCGAGGACGGACAGCGCGGCGCAGATCAGCCAGGGGAGCATGGAGGTCACCTCATTTCAGGTCTTTTCTGCGGAATAGGGCCGCGCCGATGGCGGTAAAGGCGATGATGTCGATCAGGGAGTATAACGGAAGCCGCTCCGGGTGCGCCACGTCCGCCCGCATATATTGCAGGGACTGCCCCGCGGGCAGGAGATTCTGGAGGGCTTCCAGCACCTGCCTCTCCGTGCCACCCACATAGCGGGGGTTGGGTTCGCCGGGGATCACCTCGCCGGACTCGGTGACCTCCATGGACAGGTATTCCGGGTGCATCAGGGGGATTTCGATATTGCCTGCCCCGATGTAGAGCATCAGCATTCCCACCAGGCAGATCACCGCCGCCCCGCTTTTCCGGGCGCAGTTCATCACCACAAGGGTATACAGGGCGCAGTACGCCGCCAGCAGGGCCAGCGTCCCCAGGGCCAGGAGGATCAGCGTCCCCGGTTCCAGGGCCGGGGGCTCGTAGATAAAGAGGCCCACCGCCAGCACGGGCAGCACATAGGCCGCGGCGGCGGAAATAGCCACGGCGATACTTGTAATGAGGTGGGACAGGTAGATGGACAGGCGGGTGTGGCCCACCGTCAGCTTGCTGCGGACGGCCCCGTCGCTGTACTCCGCGCCGAAGAACAGGGGGATGAACGCCGCCATGCCGAAGCCCAGCAGCAGGGCGTAGGTGAACAGGTCAATGGTGAGGTAGAACTTGGCGCCCCATTTCAGATAGTGGTTGAGGTGCTGGAGGGTGAAGAACACCCCAAAGGCGAACATCACCCCCAGCAGCCCCCAGAACAGCCCGCTTTTCCGCAGACGGAAAAAGTCTGCGGCCAACAGATTCCTCATGCCGCCCACCTACTTCAGATCCTTCCGCTTGAACAGCGCCGCCCCCGCCCCGGCGGACACCACAAGTATGCCCAGCGAATACGCCGCCAGCAGGGCCGGGTTTTCTACGCTCATGTCACCGTACTGGATGGATTGGCAGCCGGGGAGAAAGTCGTACAGGAACTGGTATACCTCCCGTTCCATCCCCCGTGGATATTGGGGATTTGGCTTCGGTTCTTCCTCCACAACCTGCCCGTCAGCGGCGATGGAATATTCACGCAGAAATTCCGGGGCATTGAGCCGCGAGTTGATATAGATGCCTGCGAACAGCAGGAGGAACACACCCAAAATGCACGCCACCGCCGATGCGGCTTTGCGGGCGCACAGCATGGCCACGAAGGTATACAGTGCGGAAAACGCCGCCGCCAGTGCCAGTGTCCCCAGCATAAATAGTGCGCACTGGGCTGCGGCCAGCCGGATGCCGTTGAGCAGAGGCACGCCGAGGGCCAGCACCGCCAGGATGTAGGCTGCGCAGAACGCGAAGGAAGCGGCCACGGCGGTGATAAGGTTGGCGAAGTAGATGGACAGGCGGGAGTGCCCCACCACCATTTTGTTGCGGAGCGCCCCATCACTGTACTCCGTGCCGAAAAACAGGGGGACGAATACCGCCATCACAATGCCGATCAGCAGGCCGTGGCGGAAAAGCACCTCATCCAAATAAGAGAGCTGGCCGAACTGGGCATAGGCGGCCTGTTCCCAATAGCGCTGGAGGGTGAAGCCCGCCCCCAGCAGGAGCATCAAAATGAGACAGCCCCAAAACAGCATACTTTTTCTCAAACGCAGGAGGTTGGCGCTGAGCAGCTTAGTCATGGGAAGCACCCCCCACCAGGTTGACGAAGTAGCTCTCCAGGCTCTCATCCCGTTCCTGGGCGGACAGAAGCTCGCAGCCCTCCCCGTCCAGGGCGCGGCTGAGCTGGGAGATGTTCAGCTGGGCGAACACGTCCGCCTGCCCGTCGCTTAGAATCTTGTAGTCGACCCCCATGCCGTCCAGCACCCGGGCCAGGGCACGGGTATCGGTGACCTCCACCCGCAGGCACTTGCGGCAGGCGGCCTCCAGCTCCCGGGCGGACAGCTCCTTGACGATGCGGCCCGAGTCGATAAAGCCGTAGTGGGTGGCCAGCTTGGACAGCTCGTCCAGGATGTGGGAGGAGATCAGCACCGTGATATTCCGCTCCCGGTTCAGCTTCAGGATCAGCTCCCGGATCTCGATGATGCCCTGGGGATCCAGGCCGTTCACCGGCTCGTCCAGCACCAGGAAGTCCGGATGCCCGGCCAGCGCCACGGCGATGCCCAGCCGCTGCTTCATCCCTAAGGAGAAGTTGCGGGCCTTTTTCCTCCCCGTGTCCTCCAGACCCACCAGCTTTAAAAGCTCCGGGACGCCGTCGTCGGATGGCACGCCCAGCACCCGGAACTGCTCCTTCAGATTGTCCTCGGCGGTCAGATCCAGGTAGATGGACGGCGTCTCCACCACCGCCCCCATCCGGCGGCGGACCTTGGCGATCTCCTTCCGGGTAAAGTCGGTGCCGTAGAGGAGGTAGCTGCCCGACGTGGGGGCTTGCAGGCCGCAGATCAGCCGGATCAGGGTGGTTTTGCCCGCCCCGTTGCGGCCCACAAAGCCGTAAATGCTGCCCTTGGGCACGCGCATGGTGAGGTTGTCCAGGGCCTTGAAGTCCTTGTAGTGCTTGCTGAGGCCCTGGGTGGCCAGTACGTATTCCATAAAAATGCCTCCGTTTCCGATGTAGGGCGGGACGACCCGGCCCGCTGCTCAGGGTTCGCCGCGGGCCGCCATCATCCCCCCCAAAAAGCAAGCTTAGCAGGAAACGGTCAAGAAAGCGGTCAAGGAAACCGTTCAGATTTCGTCAAGATTTCGGAGGCGTTCCCTTGAGGCGGTCGCTGAACCCCTTCAGCTCCTGCTTTTTCTCCTCGGAAAGGCGGTTATAGTCCGTGTCCGTAACGGCCCCCTCCAGGACATACAGGTGCACCAGGCAGATCTCCGGGAACACCACTTTCATCCGGAAAAATGCCTCCTTAGAGCCCGTCTCCCGCAGCTTGTCCGGCGTGTCGATGCCCACGGCGGTGAGCTTCCGGGCCATCTCCCTGCCGATATTCCGCATGGACTGTAAGTCTGCCATGCCGTTCTCCTCCTTATTCTGTCCGCATTTTGAAGCCGATGCCCCTCGTCGCCGCGGGCTCCATATCCCTCACGGCGGCGTTCCGCCGCCGCTCACTCACTTGCCGCTCCTCCTCTCCGAAACGAACCCGCTTCGCTGGGCTTCGTTTCGGGATGGCCTTCGGCCATTTTAAATCCAATGCCCCACACTGATTCAATGCAATCTCCCGCCCCGGCGTCCCGCAGCTTTTTCCGCAGGTTGCTGATGTGGGTTTTCAGGGAGCTCTCGGTGCAGTCCGGG
The DNA here is from genome assembly GCA_949451265.1 of uncultured Eubacteriales bacterium. The sequence goes on from CASTQR010000016.1 coordinate 12,362, forward strand.
GTGTCCCGGGCGATCTCGTCCAGCAGCCGGGACTTGGTGACCACCTGGGAGGGGGCGGCCATCAGCAGGTGCAGGATGGCGTACTCCGTCCGGGTGAGCCGCACCTCCCTGCCGTCCACGGACACCCAGCGGGCGTCCGGCTCCAGCCGCAGGGGGCCGAAGGTGAGGGCCGCCCCCGGCCTGGCGCCTGCCTCCCGCAGCCGCACGGCCACACGGGCCAGCAGCTCCCGCAGGACGAAGGGCTTTGTCACGTAGTCCGCCGCGCCCCCCAGCAGAAGGGCGGTCTTACTGTCCACGTCCGCCCTGGCGCTGACCACGATGACGGGGATGCCCGCCAGCCTGGGCAGAATCTCCTCCCCGGACAGGCCGGGGAGCATGAGATCCAGCAGGGCCAGATCGGGCCGCTCCCGCTCCAGGGCCAGCACCGCCTCGGTGCCGGAATAGGCCCGGCCCACCCGGTAACTCTCCCCCTCCAGGGCCTCCTGGAGGAGGTTTCCAATGTGGATATCGTCGTCGATGACCAGGATGTGCTTCATTCGGATACGCCCCGTTTCCCTGTTTCGCTGTTCCAATTATACGGAAGAAATGGGGAAAGCGCAAGGAAAAAGGGTTGAAATTTCTTTTAAGGCTGCCGCTGGACTGTTGGCGGCGGCGCGGAAAAAACCCCGGCCCGGTTGCGAAAACCGGGCCGGGGCCTATCCTGTCATGGACTGGTGAATGCGCTGAATGGCGGGGAGCCGGAGCAAAAATCTCCGGCCCGCGTTCCGGCGGGGCCTCACCGCTTCCGCCCCGCGTCGTCGTACATCCGGCGGCAGGCGGCCCGCTGTCCTTCCTCCAGGGCCGCGCGCAGACACTCCGCCGTCCCGGCGTCCCGCAGCCGTGCGGTGAGCAGGGGGGAGAACCGCCGTCCCTCCAGCGCCACGGCCTCCTCCACCGCCTGGTCAAAGGACAGCTTCCGCCCGGTGCGGATCCAGCCCGCCCGGGTGATGCCGTCCAGCCAGTCCACCAGGGAGATCACGTCCACCATCTGCCGTTCCGGGCAGTCCAGGCGGCGGTAGCTCTCCGGGTAGCCCCGGCTGCCATCGTACCAGGCGTGGTGGCCCAGGGCGGCGGCGGCGTAACGCCGGGTGGACGCCCGGGGGGACAGCAGCGCCTCCCCGCCCAGGGTGTGCAGGCGGGCCATCTCGTACTCGCCCTTGAGCCACTGGCGGGCGCTGCGGGCGTAGAGCTCGATGACGTTGATCTTGCCCACGTCGTGGAACAGGCCGCAGCCCAGGGCGTAGTCCCCCGCGGCCCGCCGCTTTTCCTCCGGATCGTCCATGGCCCGGAGGAAATCAATGTCATCGAAGAAGTCCGGCTCGTCCTCCAAAATGAGCCGACACAGCGCCGCCGCCCCCTGGCCCACCATCCGGGAGTGGATGTAGACCTCGGGGGCAAAGCGGATCAGCAGCAGCTCCAGAAATTCGCCGTAGGGCACGCCCCGCCCCGTCTCCACGAAGGTATAGGCCAGCTGGCGCAGGAACCGGAACAGGTTCCCGTCCCCCGGATCTCCGGGGAAGGCGTCCACGTAGCTCAGCGCCCGACGGTACAGCCCGTCCACATAGGCGGCCCGCCCCGGCACCCGCTCCGGGTACTGCTGGAGGTACTGGCAGTAGAAGGCGGGCAGGGACACGGTACAGTACATCCCCTCCAGGGAGAAGTCGTCGGGCTCGGCCTCGTCCATGAGGCACTCCATCTCCCGCAGGAGATAGTCCAGATCGAAGATGCCGCAGTAGTACTGGATGGCGTAGTAATTGAACACCGACCGGGCCAGGGGCCGCTTCCCGGATGTCTCCGCTTCCTGGATCCGCCGCTGGTAGACGATGTAGACCGACTCCATGATGTCCGCCATGTCCTGGGGGGACATCACCTTTTCCTTGCTGTAGGAGATGCTGGAGGCCATATTCTGGTGGGTCAGGTAGATAAACCGGTCCCAGGGCAGGTCGGGCTCCTTCTCCTGGTAGCCCTTGTCCTGGAGGACCTGGAGGGTGCGCTTCACCAGCCGCACCTTTTCGCCGGGGACGGCGAACTGGCCCAGGGCAATATTGGCCCGGCAGCGCAGGATGTAGCCGCGGGTCTCTGTGTCGTCGATCTCGTCGTAGTATTTGAGGTAGGCCGCCCCCTCAGTGAAGCACAGCCGCATTTGGATAGTGAATTTCTCGAAGTCCTTCAGTTCCAGCCCCACCAGTTTGCCCACCTGATTGTTGCGGCCTATGCCCAGCCAGTACAGCCCCCGGATGATGGCGTTCCGGTCCCGTTTCTGACGGGCCAGGGTGAGCAGGGCCTGCCGGATCTGGCAGAACAGCCCCACGTCCGTTTCCTTCTGCCCGTCAAAGAGCTGGAAGGAGAACTCCTCCAGCTCCGCCACGGTGTCCTCCCCGCACTGGAACAGGTCGTCCAGCACCGGGAACAGGCGCCCCCGCAGCAGCTCCATATTGCGCAGCGCCAGCTCCTGCCGCCGGGTCTCGTAGTCCCGCAGCTGGGCGGCGTAGGCGTCGAAGGGCAGGCCCTCCGGCTTTTTCCACGCGGCCAGGGCGGCGATCCGCGTTAAATTGTCCAGGTATTCCCGCTGGTACGCCTGCACCGCATCCACCTCCCCCTGATGCCGCCCGTCAGGGCGCCAGCCGATCCCGCAGAATCTCCGTCAGCCGATCCGGGTCCACCGGCTTGGAGACATGGTCGTTCATCCCCGCCTCCTGGGACAGCCGCACGTCCTCCACAAAGGCGTTGGCCGTCATGGCCACAATCCACACGCTGCCCGCGTCCCCTCTGGGCAGGGCGCGGATGTTCCGGGCGGCGTCGTAGCCGTTCATCACCGGCATCTGGATATCCATAAATACGATGTCGTAGTAGCCCTCCGGGGAGGCGGCGAACTTCTCCACCGCCTCTTTCCCGTTGCCGGCCACCTCGATCTGCACGCCCGTCATGCCCAGCAGCTCGGTGGCGATCTCCTGGTTCAGCTCATTGTCCTCCACCAGCAGCACCCGGCTGCGGCTGTAGTCCGCGTCCTCGCCGGATCCGGCCCCGCCGGACTGGCCCGCCCCGCCGGTGAGGGCGGACAGCGTTTCCAGCAGACGGCTGCGGAACAGCGGGCAGGGCACAAAGGCGTTCACCCCCGCCCGGACGGCCCGGTACTCGATCTGGGCCCAGTCCTCCTCCGACACAAGCAGGATGGGCAGGCCCTGCCCCGCCAGCTGCCGGGCGTGGGCGGCCAGGTTCAGCGGCGGCATATCCGTCAGCTCCTGCCCCAGCAGCAGGGCACAAGGCAGGCGGTTCTCGTACTGGGCCTCGGTGAGCCAGGTCACCGCGTCCAGCCCCGTGGACTTGTGGACGGGCTCCAGCCCCGCCTGCCGCAGGTAGTCCAGGATCTGCTCCGCCCGGGCTGTCAGGCTCTCCGCCACCAGCACCGTGCCGCCCGGGGGCAGGGAGGGCACCTTCTTCCCTTGCCGGGACACAGGGAGGGGAAAGGCCACCGTAAACAGGCTGCCCTGGCCCTCCTGGCTCTCCACCCGGATGCCGCCGCCCATGCTGTCCACGATCCGCTTGACGATGGCCATGCCCAGGCCGGTGCCCTCGATCTTGCTCATAGTGGTGTTGTAGGCCCGCTCGAAGGGGACGAAAATGCGCTCCAGGAACTCCGGGCTCATGCCCATGCCGTTGTCCCGGCAGGTGAAGTCCAGCCACACCGCCCCCTCCAGCTCCGGGGCGGGGCGCTGGGTGAAGTCCACCTGGATCTCGCCGCCCTCCTGGGTGTATTTCACCGCGTTCCCCACGATGTTCACCAGGATCTGCCGCAGACGCAGGGGGTCGCCCACCAGGTTCTCCTCCAAAATCTCCCCGATCCCGATCTTCAGCACCTGCCCCTTCTGGGCGGCCTGGGGCAGGAGGATCACCGCCGCGTCGTGCACCAGATCCGCCAGGGAGAAGTCGTGATAAGGTACAATAAGTTGCGCAAATAAAAAAGACAAGGTTTGCAGCTCTCTGG
>CASTQR010000017.1 GCA_949451265.1 uncultured Eubacteriales bacterium
CCACCGGGGCAAAGTCCATCCCGGGCGCGCCGGGGTGGACGGTGACGGCGTGGAGCTCGAAGGGCTGGGGGTAGAACTCCCGCAGCTTGGCCATGGCGTACAGCAGCACCAGGGAGTCCTTGCCGCCGGACACGCCCACGGCGATCTTGTCCCCGGCGTGGATCATGTCGTAGTCCTCCACGCACCGGCGCAGATAGGACAGGATATGCTGCATGGGCTTCCACCCCTTTCAAAAGAAAAATATCAAAGCGAGGATACTGGAGAATTTCCACGTTTATCAGCGTATAAGCGAGTATTTGAAAAATATCTGAAAAAATCCCGACATTTTGGTTGACAGATCCGCTTTCCCGCATTATAATACACCATGCTCCCCATTGTAAAGGGGAGCTATCCTATGTTTCGAGCAAATTTCAATATAAATGGAGGAAACCAGAAATGTCTACCTTTATGGCAAACAAGGGTAACATCCAGCGCAAGTGGTACGTGCTGGACGCTGCCGGCAAGCCTCTGGGCAAGACGGCGGTCACCGCGGCCACCATCCTGCGGGGCAAGCATAAGCCCGAGTACACCCCTCACGCCGACTGCGGCGACTTCGTCATCGTCATCAACGCGGAGAAGGCCGTCCTCACCGGCAAGAAGCTGGAGCAGAAGTACTACCGCACCCACTCCGGCTGGGTGGGCGGCCTCAAGGAGACCAAGTACCGCCTGCTGATGCAGAACAAGCCCGAGCTGGCCATGAAGCTGGCCGTCCGCGGCATGATGCCCCGGAATATCGTCACCAAGGACTCGCTGACCCGCCTGAAGATCTACCGCGGCGACAGCCATCCCCACGCCGCCCAGAAGCCTGAAGCCTGGGCCGTGGACTAAGGAGGTAACGGATCATGTATAAGAGCAAGAAGCCCTATCATTACGGCACCGGCCGCCGGAAGTCCTCCGTGGCCCGCGTCCACCTGTTCCCCGGCGGCACCGGCACCATCACCATCAATGGCCGGGACATCGAGGAGTACTTCGGCCTGGAGACCCTGAAGATGGTGGTCCGCCAGCCCCTGAACACCACCGGCACCGTGGGCAAGGTGGACATCACCGCCACCGTCACCGGCGGCGGCGTCACCGGCCAGGCCGGCGCCCTGCGCCACGGCATCTCCCGCGCCCTGCTGGAGATGGACCCCGAGTTCCGCCCCGCCCTGAAGGCCGCCGGCTTCCTCACCCGCGATCCGCGTATGAAGGAGCGTAAGAAGTACGGCTTGAAGGCTGCCCGTCGGGCTCCCCAGTTCAGCAAGCGCTGATTTTACCCCGCATCCAAAAATGCCGCCCATCCGGGCGGCATTTTTCTGCCTCAAACAAACAGGAACGCGAAAAGCGGCCCCCGGACTGCTCCAGGGGCCGCTCCTTTTCGTTTTTCAGTCCTGGGCCAGGGTGTAGCGCACCCCGTCCCCCTCGTGCAGGTTGGTGAGGCTTGCCCCAGGCTCGGTGGCGTAGATCACCCGGTCCCGGCAGTGGATGGACTGGATCCCTTCCTGGGCCAGCCGATCCAGCGCCCCGGCGTCCAGGGCGTCCGCCACGTACACGGGGGCCAGGCGCAGCGCCAGTTCCCCGCAGCCCAGCTCCTCCGAATAGGCGGTCAGGTCATGGACGGCGCTCCGGCACAGCCCGTCCTCTGGGGAGAGGTAGACGGTGCGGGTCTCGCCGTTTTCCAGGCGGTAGATCCGCTGCCAGTCCAGGCTGTCTGCGGAATAGTCCCGCAGACACGCAAAGCTCCGGGGGCCCTGGTACTCCAGCACCGCCGCCCGGTAGAGCACACCGCCCGCGCAGTCCAGCACGTTCTGGCTGTAGCCGGTGCCCCGGCTGTCCAGGTTCCGCTGAAAACCATCGTAGCTGGAGATTGTACCGTGGGTGAAGCCGTGTTCCAGCATCAGCTCCGCCAGCGCGTCCACCACAAAGGCGTTTTTCAGCCAGCCAAAGTCCAGCAGCTGGTTCACATCCTCCCGCCGGACATAGGCCAGGTACTCCTCCGACACGGACAGGCGCACCTGGTTATCCCCCAGCAGGTTCAGGTCAATGGCCTCCGGACTGCGGGCGTAGGCGGCCAGCGTCTCATACTCCCGGGCCACGTCCTGGCTGAGCCGGGGGTCGAACTCCACAAGCTGCCCGTCCTCCTGGCAGAGGAACACGCCGCCGTACCGCTCATAGACCGGGCCCAGATAGATGGTGCGGTCGCCGCTGTGCTGGATCACCTCAAGGGCCCGGTACAGCATGGGGTCCACCGTCAGCGTCTCGTTGGGGTGGCGGGTGAAGGAGCACAGATTGGCCACGCCCTCGAACTCCTCCGAGGGGTGGAACAGCTGGTACAGCGTCCGGCAGGCGCCGGAATACAGCTCCGTCACCGCCCGCCCCTCCGCCGCGGCGGAGGTACTGCCGTCCACCCCCAGCTCATAGAGGAACACCAGCTCGCCGGCGCAGGTGGGGCCCTGGTTGGCGGCGCCCTCGATGGCCTGCCAGCCCGTCTGGGCGGAGAACAGCTGGCTCACCCCGTAGGCGAAAGCCGCGCCCGCCACCAGCACCAGGATCAGCACGATCACGATCCGCCGGCCCACGTTTTCCTGGCTGAGCTCGATCCGCTCCACCGGCTTGGGGTGGCGGTTCCGGTTGTCTCTCGCTGTCCGCCCCAAGCCTAAATCACCGCCAGCACCAGCAGCAGCACGAAGATCACCAGGAGCACGGCCAGGAAGATGAATCCGGCCACCGCGCCGCCCTTGCAGGCCTTATAGTTGCGCATATAGTTATGCTTCCGGAACAATACCGCCGCGATAATGCCGATAATAGGCAGGATAAAGGACAGGATCCGGTACAGGAAGCTGCCCGTGTCGTGGGCGGGCTGGGCCAGGATCTCGGCATCGGCAGCCCGCTCCGCGGCGGCCTCGTCATGCTTCCGCTCCATGGGATGGTCCGGGTCCTGGATGGTAACGGCCTTCACCGGCACGCCCTTTTCCCGGAGGGCCTTGTACTCCGCGATCTCCTTCTTGTTGCCGTAGACATAGTGGTCGTGGCCGATACACACAAACTCCGGCTTGTCCTCAGAATAGTCGTGGATGGAGGGATCGTAGGTATACAGCACCTTGTTCTTCTCCAGCTGGGGATCGGGGATGGGGATGGCGGAGATCAGGGAGTGGGTGTAGGGGTGCAGGGGGAAGTTAAACAGCTCCTCCGCCTCCGCCACCTCCACGATCCGCCCCTTGTAGATCACGCCGATACGGTCGGAGATGAAGCGCACCACCGACAGGTCGTGGGCGATGAACAGGTAGGTGAGCCCCTTTTCCTCCTGGAACTTCTTCATCAGGTTCAGCACCTGGGCGCGGATGGACACGTCCAGGGCGGAGATGGGCTCGTCCGCCACCACCAGCTCCGGCTCCATGACCATGGCCCGGGCGATGCCGATGCGCTGGCGCTGGCCGCCGGAGAACTCGTGGGGATAGCGGGTCAGGTGCTCCGGGAGCAGGCCCACCTCCTCGATCATGGTCTCCACCTTCTTCACCCGGTCCGCCTCGTTCTCGAACAGGTGGAAGTTATAGAGGCCCTCGGAGATGATGTAGTCCACGGTGGCCCGCTCGTTCAGCGAGGCCGCCGGGTCCTGAAACACCATCTGGATGTTGCGGATAACCTCCCGGTCCAGGGAGCGGGGGATCTTGCCGGAAATGCGCACACCCTTATACCGGATCTCGCCCCCTGCCAGGGGGTTCACCCGGATCACCGCCCGGCCCACGGTGGTCTTGCCCGAGCCGGACTCGCCCACCAGGGAGAAGGTCTCCCCCTTGTAGATGTCAAAGGTGGCGTCCTGAACGGCGCGGACGGCGCTGTCCCCCTTGCCGAAGGTGATGTCTACGTTTTTCAGCTGTAACAGGATTTCCCTGCCGTTTTCGTCCAGCGGGCCATGCTCCGGCAGCTTGGCGGCCCGGACCTCAGTTGCTTTTTCTTGCGTCACGATCCGACCCTCCCCTAAATGTTGAATGCTGCGACCAGCTTCTCGTGGATGTTGTGGATCCCCTCGGGCTTCTCGATCTTGGGCGCCTCGGGGGCCAGCAGCCAGGTCTTGGCGTAGTGCGTCTCCGTCACCTGGAACATGGGCGGCTCCAGCAGGGTGTCGATCTTCAGGCAGTACGGGTTGCGGGGCGCGAAGGCGTCTCCCACGATCTGGTTATACAGGGAGGGCGGGGTGCCGGTGATGGAGTAGAGCTTGGCGTTCTGCTGGGCCAGCTGGGGCAGGGAGGACAGCAGCGCCCAGGTGTAGGGGTGGCGGGGGTCGTAGAAGACCTCCTCCACGGTGCCCAGCTCGATGATCTGCCCGGCGTACATCACCGCCACCCGGTCGGCCACGTTGGCCACCACGCCCAGGTCGTGGGTGATGAACACGATGGTGTAGTTGAAGTCCTTTTGCAGCTCCTTGATGAGTTCCAGGATCTGGGCCTGGATGGTCACGTCCAGGGCGGTGGTGGGCTCGTCGCAGATCAGGATCTTGGGCTGGCAGGACAGGGCGATGGCGATGACAATGCGCTGCCGCATACCGCCGGAGTACTGGAAGGGGTAATCGTCGAACCGGGCGGCGGCGTTGGGGATGCCCACCTTGTGCATGAGCTCCAGGGCGCGCTTGCGGGCCTCCGCCTCGCTGCATTTCTGATGCTTGAGGATGATGGAGGTGATCTGCTTGCCGATGGTGATGATGGGGTTCAGGGAGGTCATGGGGTCCTGGAACACGGTGGCGATCCGGCGGCCCCGGATCTGGCACCAGTCCTTGGCGTACTGCACCCGGGCCAGATTCAGCACACAGGTGCCATGGAGGGCCTCCGCCGTCTCGTCCAGGTAGCGCACCCGGAAGGTCACATCGTCGAAGATCGCGTTGCGCTGGTTCTCGTCGTCCAGGTCCACGCCCAGCTTCATGGCCTTCTCCAGCCCCTTGAGGAGCTTGTTGATCATCCTCACCCGCTGGTAAATGCCGTACCGACCCACGGACAGGTAGATCTCCTTGGCCAGGATCTCGTTGCGCTTCACCTTCTCCGGCCCGATCTCCACGGCGATGGCCTTCTGGTACTGGGCCTGGAGGGCTGCGGTCTGCTCCTGATACCGCTGGTTGAAGGCCGCGTCGCTGGAGCCGGAGGCCTTCCGCTCCCGGGCCAGCTGCTCCTCCTTCTTCTTGAAGGCCTTGATCTGGTCGTCCAGGTCCTTGATCAGCTTGGCCGTCTCCCGGATCTTATCCTTCTCGTGGGCGGGATCGAGGGTCTGCTTCAGGTTGAAGGCGTCGGTTCGCTTTGCCACCAGGTCCTTGTACTCCGCCTCCGCCTGGGCCTTTTCCTCATCGCTGAGGCTGGTTTTCCGGCGCTTTTCCGCCTCCAGCTCCAGGATCTTCTGGTAGATGTCCGCCCCCGCCTCCAGCTTGGACGCCTCGTTCAGCTTGTGCTGGGCCTTGGCGATCAGCCGCTGGGCGGTGGAGGTCAGCCGCACGTGGGTGTCCGCCAGCTCCTCGTCGTTGAACACGACGCTGCCCTGGTCGATGAAGCCGTTGGAATCCAGCATACCGGCGAAGGTCTTGGTGAACACGCTCTTGCCGGAGCCGGACTCGCCCACGATGGCGATGGACTCGTTCTCATAGATGTCCAGGTTGATGCCCCGGATGGCGGTCAGAACCCGCCCGCGGACCCGAAACTTCACCCATAGGTCTTTGATGGACAGCAATACTTTTCTCTCGTCAGCCATATCCGCTCCCCCTTACATATGCGTCCGGGGATCGGACGCGTCGCCCAGGTTCTGGCCCACCACGTACAGCACCACGGTGATGACCGCCGAAATGGCCACGGGGCTCCAGAACTCCAGCTCCCAGCCGGGGGTGACCATGGCGCCCTCCGCCTGGAAGATCAGGCGGCCCAGGGACATATCGGTCATGCCCAGGCCGATATAGGCCAGGAACACCTCGTAGGAGATGTAGCTGGGCAGCTCGGTGGCCAGCAGGGTCACAATCACGCTGGTCATGAAGGGCAGGATGTTCTTCATGGCGATCTTGATGGTGGACGTGCCCAGGCACCGGGAGGCCAGATTGTACTCCCGCTCCCGGATGATCACCACCTGGGTACGGATAAAGTAGGCGATGCCGATCCACCCCACGATGGTCAGGGCGAACACCATGGTCCAAAACGTAGGGGCCAGCAGCATGGCCAGCACGGCGATGATCAGCAGCAGGGGGACGTTGCCCACGATGTTGTAGACCTCCATCATGATGGCGTCCACCTTTTTGGAAAAGCCCCACACCGCGCCAATACACACGCCGATAGTCATATTGATAGCGGCGCACAGGAACGCCAGCGAGATGGAGATCCGGGAGCCGTTCCAGATGGCCTCAAAGGTGGGCTCGCCGGAGGCGCCCGTGCCCAAGATCCATTTCAGATCCAAGCCAAAGTACTCAATGGCGGCAGCGGGGCCCAGGTGCTTGGAGTTGGGATCCATCAGGTTGGCGAAGGGGTCGTAATGGGTCACGGAGGGATAGATATACGCGAAGGCGATCACGAACACCAGCAGGCTCAGGATCACGATATTGACCTTTTTCTTGAAGAACACCCGGAACACACTCCGCCAGTAAGAGTACCGGGGCGCGGTGATCTTCTCCGACTCCAGATCGCTGTGATCCACAAAGGCGAACAGCTCCGCGTCGCTCAGGCCCAGCTTCTTGTAATCATATTCCATCACACTCACCTCGCTTTGTCAGTAAAGGAGATCCGCGGATCCACCGTTGCCATCAGCACGTCGCCCAGGATGATGGCCACCACCGACAGCACCGCGTAAAACAGCGTCACGCCCACGATCACCGCGTTGTCGTAGCGGTTGATGGCGGTGGTCAGCAGGTTGCCGGCGCCGGGAACCACGTACACGCGCTCGGTGATGATGGCGCCCGTCATGGCGAAGATGATGCTGCCCGGGATGCCGTGGACGATGGGGATGGCGGCGTTTTTCCAGATGTGCTTGGCGAAGATCTCGCTCTCCGTCAGGCCGCCGGACCGGGCGAACTTCACGTAGTCCGAGTTCATCTGGTCGATCATATACCGCCGCATCCACTTCATCAGGTTGCCGATGCTGGGCAGGGCCAGGGAGACGATGGGCAGAATATACATCAGCTTACTGCCCGACTCCACGTCAAACAGAGTGGGCAGCTTGAACAGGCTGCCGCCCATGGCCTTGAACAGGAAGATATAGGCCAGGCTGGGCACAGCGATGATGAACATGATATAGACCGTGCCGATTTTATCCAAAAGGCCCTCCTTGAACCGGGCCATCAGCAAGCCGATGGGCAGGCCCAGCACATAGGCCATAATGGTCGAGATGATGCCGATGACGAAGGAATAGCCCAGCCGGGACATACCCACCTTCACCGTCCGCACGTTGGTATAGTCGTCAGTGAACCGCTCCGCGTTGGCCGCGATGGAGTCGCGGGAGCCCTCCACGTAGGTGGCGGTGTGCAGGTCGTCCGCGCGCTCCATGGTCACCCCCGTGGGGTAGGTGATGGTGGACAGCACGTAGGAGCCCTGGGACTCCGTCATGGTGGTGAACACGTCCACGCCCTGGTTGACGGTGAACGACTCACCCAGATTGATGGTCACGAAATTCTGGTGGAGGTAGGGGAACTGGTTGTCGAAGTACAGCAGGTACTTGTGCAGGGTGCCGTTCCCCATGATGGCCGGGGAAAATTTCTCCCCCCCGTACACCGGGTCGTACAGGGTAAAGCTCAGCCCACGCTCCCCGATGTCGTTCTCCTCCCGGATATGGTGGATGTTGTCGAACTGGAACATCTGGGTGAAGTACTTGAGGGCCCGCTGGGTCAGCGGGATGTCCTTCACCGCGAACAGGGCGGGGTTGCCGCCGCTCTTGATCTGGCCGTTCCGCTTGGTGTCCGCCTCCAGGCGGGTCACCGTATAGCCCTTGGCCTCGTATTCCTCCTGGAACTTGGCCGTGTACTCCTTCGTCATCTCGGAGTCCTTCGCCGGCGTACGGCCCAGGGGCGCCGCCGCCTTCTGGGTCTCCTCGTCTATTTGCCCCGTCTTGACCAGCTCCCGCAGATAGTCCACGTAGGGAATGTAGTCTACGTAGCCATAGGCCTCCCAGCGGGCAAACTCATAGGTGGTGCGGGTGTTGCTGGCCGTGTGGTTATAGGCGGGGTCGCCGGAGAAGATCTTGTTCCGGTCCAGCAGGGAGTAGATCAGCACCATGACAACCAGCACCACGATAATCGCGGACACCGCGCCGTGCAGAAGCCGCTTTAATACATATTTTCCCATACTCTACGCCTCGCTCTGCCTGTTTATAGCATGAGGGGGTGGGAAACCCCCACCCCCTCACGTTGATCATGTTACTTTGCGCGCAATCTGGTGCGGATCAATAGAGGCCGAAGTTCTTGCACATATAGCCGCCCATCTGGACGGTGTCCAGGTAGGACTGGGCATCGCCGTAGTCGGGGCCCCAGCCGGAGGCAATGGCCAGATCGAAGTTGGCGTCCTGGCCGTTGTTGATGCGGTAGGTGGCGTGCTCGTTGTCCTCGTCCTTCTCGTAGTCAACCAGGTCGATGATGACCTTGCCCTCCAGCACCTTCTCCAGGGACTGCTTCACCACGTTGGCGGCATTCTTGTAGGAGTTGTCGTAGGTGCGGACGGGGTAGTCGATGTGGATGGGGTTCTCAGCGGAGACCTCCACGCCGATCTGGGCCAGCTCGGCAATGGCCTTCTCCAGCTCCTCCTTGGCCGCGGCCTCGTTATACCAGCCGTCGAAGCCGTCGCCGGAGCCCGCGCCGCCGTCACCGTTGGGATCCCAGACCTTGATGTGGGAGCCGTCGGCCTCCAGCTGGGCCTGCATGATCTCACCGTAGGAGGTGTTGGCGGGGAAGGTCTTGGAGGTGCCGTTGATGTCCACGGTCACCTCGTTGGCCAGGTATATGAAGGTGCCGGGGACGTAGGAGTTGCGCAGGCTGGTCAGCTTCATCTCCTCACCCACCAGCTGGGCGTTGTAGGAACCACGGTTCAGGCCGTAGCAGATGGCCAGACGGAAGTGCTGGTTGGTCATGGCGTCCCGGGTGCGGGCGATCTCGGCGTCGTTGCCGCGCTTGGAGGAGATGCCCACGCCGTCGTTGTCGTAGTTGTTCCAGGTGTTGCGGTAGACGTTGTTCCAGCCGGGGAAGGTGGTGCCGTCGCAGCGGCTCACATAGCCGTACAGCTCCAGGTAGGTCTTGTCCTGGCCCTCGGGCTTCTCGGTCTTGGCCAGCTCCAGGGCCTCGGCGCGCAGGCCGGCGCCGGCAAGAGTGCCCGCCTTGGCCTCGTTGTAGGTGCGCAGGGGATCGCTGCCGTCGTTGAAGTTGTAAACCAGGGTCTTGATGTTCACCGCGTCGGCATTCCAGTAGGAGGGGTTGGCCTCATACCGGGTGCTGTTCTGGGCGGTGTGGGCGGTGATCAGGTAGGGGCCGCAGTAGGCGATGTTGGCGGGGGTCTTGCCGTAGTTGCCCGCGGTGTACTCCTCGCCCTCGGCGCCGAAGGTGCCGCCCTGGGCGCGGTAGAACTCACGGTTGATGGGGGCGAAGATGCTGTAGCCCAGCATGGTGGGGAAGGCGGGGAAGGGGGCTTCCAGGGTGTACTCCAGGGTGTACTTGTCCAGGGCCTTCACGCCCACGCCCTCAAAGGTGCCCTCGCCCTTCAGGTAGGCGTCGAAGCCCTTCAGGCCGCAGCCGCCGCTGACGGTGCACAGGTAGCCCAGCTCGTCGGCGTTGTCCAGCAGGTGCTTCATGGAGGTGACCCAGTCCTCGGCGGTGACCTCAGCCACCTCGCTGCCCTGCTGATCCACCCACTTCACGCCCTCGCGGAGGTGGAAGGTGTACTTCAGGCCGTCGTCGGACACGTCGTAGCTGGTGGCCAGGCAGGGCTGCTGGATGCCCTTGGCATCGTACTCCAGCAGGTTGTCATAGGTGCCGGCGCAGAACATGGCGTCGGAGGTGTAGGAGGTGCCAACGCTGTCCCAGATGTTCACGTTGTAGCTGGTCGCCAGATTATAGGTATCGGTCAGGGTGTAGTTGTGCTCCGCCAGGTAAGCCTTGGCGGCCTCGTAGTAGGCGGGCATATCCTCGGCCTCGGCCCACAGGGCCTTCAGGGCGTTGTTATCCTCCACGGTGATCAGCTCGTTGGTGATCAGGCAGCCGTAGTAGCGGTACTCGTCCATGCCCCACAGCACCTGGGTGGAGGTACGGGGCACCACGCGGCTCATGGCGTAGTTGCCGCCGTTGGACTGCACGGGCAGGAACACGCCGGACTCCAGCAGCTTGGCCTCGGCGATGGCCATCAGGGCCATACGCTCGTCGCCGCTGGCCTCCTTGGCGGTGGCGTAGCGGTCGCCAAACTCGCTCAGCACGAACTCGTAGATGGTGTCGCAGGCTTCCTCATAGTCCATGCCCTCGATGGCCTCCCAGTCCAGGCCCTCATAGACGTCGGGGGTATCGCTGGGGGTCTCCGGCGCGTCCGTCTTATCGGGGGGGGTCGTCGGATTCGCCGCGGGCTGGTCGCACGCGAACAGGCTGAGAGCCATCGCCAGCGCCAGCGCTAAGCTAAGAAACTTCTTCATACTTATCCTCCTATTTGTTTTATATTTAACCGGGCAAAACGGCAGTTGCCGCCCATCCTGTCCAGGTTAAACCGGAACCGCGCCCCGGCCGGAGGCAGGGGCCTTCGTTTTCCCGGAGGGAAAACGGCGAACGGGGCGCGCCCCGTTCAACGCTGTATAGCGTTAAACTGCCGCCCCGAAATTGCAGGGGCCGCAGCATCTTGATTCATGCCGGAGGCTTCTAATGCCTTCAAATGCCCCCATACGCCGAATATTATACCGGGCCAGACCGCCGATGTCAATATAAAAATGCCCAAAACCGTGCCAAATCTGACTCTTTCCCCGCCCCCGTCCCGCCCCGATTTCCCCTGGCGCAAGCAGGAAGCGCCGGAAATTCTTGCAAAAGCTGTGCGTGTCTCAGGTGCTTTCGAGAAAAATCGGAACATTTGTCCACCATATGCGCACAAGTTTTCTTCCGTCAATCCGCCGAAACAAAATGAGAAAAACAGGGAAACGGCTTGCCGTCCCCCTGTTTTTTCCAGTTCCGCCCTACTCGTAGGCCGCCCGGGCGCCGCCGATATACCTGGGCCGGGTGCGGGCGCACAGCAGGATGGCCGCCCCGACGTGGTCCAGGCTCAGCCGCACCGGCACCGCCACCTCCCGCAGGTGCATCCCGATGAGGGTGCCGCCGATGTCCAGCCCCGCGTGGGCCCGGACGTGTTCCACCGCCGTGGGGCGCGCGAAGGCCCGCCACGCCTGGGTGGCGAAGGATCCCCCCGCCTTGGGGCGGGGCACCACGCATACCGGGTCATAGCCGTACCGTTCGGCGCAGTCCGCCTCCACAATCAGCGCCCGGTTCAGGTGTTCACAGCACTGGGCCGCCAGCCAGACCCCCCGCTCCCGCAGGATCGGGCAGATGCCGTTGAACACGGCCTCCGCCGCCGCCTCGCTGGACGCCTTGCCGATGCGCCCGCCCAGCACTTCCGAGGAGGAGCAGCCCACCACGAAGATGTCCCCGGCCTTCAGCCCCGCGATATCCAGCAGCTCGGCGGCGGCGGCGCGGGCCTGGGCCTCGATCTGTTTCAGGTTCGCTTCCATGGCCCGCCCTCACAGCCCGTACAGGGCGCTGTACTTCTTCTCCAGGTAGTCCGCGAACACAGTGGGGTCGAACCGGCCGCAGGCGTTTTTCACCACGTCCGCCGGCTCCAGCAGGCCGCCGTACTGGTGGATCTTCTCCCGCAGCCACTCGGACACCCCGGACAGGTCGCCCTGGGACACCGGGCCCCACACGTCCATGTCCCCCTCCATATTGTTCAGCATCTGGGCGCCGTAGGCGCTGCCCAGGGCGTAGGACGGGAAGTAGCCGAAGGCCCCGCCCGACCAGTGGGAGTCCTGGAGGCAGCCCCGCCTGTCGTCGGGCACGTCAATCCCCAGGTACTCCTTGTAGAGGCGGTTCCAGGTCTCGGGCACGTCCTTGACCTCCAGCGTACCGCCGATGAGCCGCTTCTCGATCTCGTACCGCACCATGATGTGGAGCGCGTTGGTCAGCTCATCCGACTCGGTGCGGATCAGGGAGGGCTGGGCCTTGTTCACCGCCCGGTAGAACTGCTCCGCTGTCACGTCGGCAAGCTGCTCCGGGAAGAACTCCTTCATTTTCGGGAAGATGGCCTCGATAAACGGCTTGGAGCGGCCGATGAGGTTCTCATAAAACCGGGACTGGCTCTCGTGGACACCCATGGACACGCCCCCCGCCAGACTGGTGTACTGCACCTCGTCGCGGATGCCCAGCTCGTACTTGGCGTGGCCCCCCTCGTGGATCACGGAATACATGGAGGACGCCACGTTGTCCTCGTAGTAGTGGGTGGTGATCCGCACGTCCTTGTTGTTAAACTCCAGGGTGAAGGGGTGCTCCGTCTCTCCGATGGTGCAGTGGGCCCGGTCCAGCCCCAGCACCTCCATGAGATAGTCGGAGAATTTCCGCTGGGCCTCCACGGGGTAATGCCGCCGCAGGAAGGAGTCGTCGGACTGTTCCTTCTCCCCGATGGCGCGGATCAGGGGGACGATCCGCTCCCGGAGGGTGGCGAAGAATTTGTCCAGGTACTCCATGTCCACCCCCCGCTCGTACTCGTTCAGCAGGGCGTCATAGGGGGCCTTGGACGGGTCGTAGTACCCGGCGAATTTGATGTTGAAGGCCACCAGCTTCTCCAGCACGGGCCGGAACAGCTCGAAATCATTCTGCTCCTTGGCCCGGTGCCACACGTCGCTGGCCTCGTTGGTCAGCATGGCGTACTCCATATACTCGTCCGCCGGTATGCGGGTAAGCTGGGCGTAGGCCCGCCGCAGCTCCTCCACCTGGCGGCGGTGGAGCTGGTCCAGCTCATCTTTTTTGCTCCACAGGAAGTCCAGCAGCTCCCCCACTTCGTGGGCGGAGAACAGCTTGTGACGCTCCCCGGCCAGGATGCCCAGGGCCGCGCCCCGGCCCTCGGCAGTGTCCTTGGGGGCCACGGTGGTGCCGTCCAGGTACAGGGCGGAGTCCGCCGCCCGGTAGGCGTACAGCTTCTTTTCCAGCTCGGCCAGCTTGGCCAGGGCCTCGTTCAGTTCCATATCGGATTCCTCTTTTCCTTTGTATCTTGCAGGATATTTTTAAATTCGGTCAGGGGAGTCCCCGGTGAAGGACACGCCGCCCTCCGCCGACAGCAGCTGGGCCAGCGCCCGCCCGCTCTCTGTGAGGCCCAGGTCCTCAATCACGATCCGGCCCCGCCACAGCCCGGTACGCCGCAGCCATAGGGCCCCCCGCACCGCCTGTTCCAGGCCCGCGGCGTCCCCCGCCGCGCCGATGACCATCCGCCCGGGGCACTCCCCCGGCAGCAGCAGCGCCCCCAGCGCCAGCCACCCCAGGCTCACCGCCCCGAAGGCCGCCAGCAGCACCGCGAAAAACTGAACCAGCTCCGTCATTCTGCCACCTCCTGGGCCATTCTATGACGGAATCGCCGGATGGTTCAACGGTTGAAGCACACCAGCTCCGCGCCCGTCTCGTCCACCCGGACGGCGGAATAGGTCCCGTGGCGGAAAAACCAGCCGTGCTGCAACAGGTTCTTCTCCTCGATGAGCCCCAGGCGGAACAGCACCAGGGACAGAGAGCCGTTGTGGGCAGCGATGAGGGTATCCTCCCCCCGGGCGATAATGCCGTCCACACAGGCCCCCACCCGTTCCAGCATCTGGGCGGGGCTCTCCCCGGCGGGGGGCGTGGTGTGGAACCAGTCCGCCAGCAGATGGCCCACCAGCCCGCCGCACAGCTTTTCCGCCTGGGCCCAGGTCAGATCCTCCAGGGCGCCCATGTCCTGCTCCCGGAGGGCGGGGTCGGCCTCCACCGGGATCCCCCGGCCCTCCGCGCAGATCCGGGCGGTGTCCATAGCCCGGCTCAGGTCGCTGGACACACAGCGGGTGAAGCTGACCTCTTTCAGCTTATCCGCCGCCTGTTTCGCCTGTTCCCGGCCCAGCTCCGTGAGGGGGTGGTCACTGTGCCCGAAAAAGAGCTGCCTCTCATTGCCCACGGACTGGCCGTGGCGCACCAGATAGAGATACACCGTCATTCCCCCCGTCAGAGCAGGCTGACCACGCCGTAGGACAAAATACTGATGGCCATGCCCGCGATCAGCACCCCGGCGATCACCGACGGGATGGCCTTCCGGAGGGGCATATCCAGAAACGCCGCCGCCAGGGAGCCCGTCCACGCCCCCGTCCCCGGCAGGGGGATGGCCACGAACAGCATCAGGCCCAGGTATTTGTATTTCGTCACCCGCTGGCCCTTCAGGTGGGCCTTGCGCTCCAGCTTGTCCACCATGCTGTTCAGCTTGGGAATGCGGCGGCGCATCCACTGGAAGATCCGGCGGATGTAGACGATGATAAAGGGCACGGGGATCAGGTTGCCGATGACGGCGGCGATGAAGGCCGCCCACACCGGCAGCCCCGCCGCCACCCCGAAGGGGATCCCTCCCCGCAGCTCCACCACCGGGATCATGGACACCAGGATGGTGAGGGTGAACTCCCCCACCATGGTCTCCGTCAGCCATTGCATCAATTCCATGGGTTCGCTCCTTCTTATGCCAGCACCGGTTTCAGGTACTTGCCCGTGTAGCTCAACCGGTGCGCCGCGACCTCCTCCGGCGTGCCCGTACAGACGACGGTGCCCCCGCCGGAGCCCCCCTCCGGGCCCAGGTCGATGATATAGTCCGCCGTCTTGATGACATCCAGGTTGTGCTCGATCACCACCACCGTGTTCCCCTTGTCCACAAACCGCTGGAGGACTTCCACCAGCTGGTGTACGTCGGCGGTGTGGAGGCCGGTGGTGGGCTCGTCCAGGATATACACCGTGGAGCCGGTGGACTGCTTGGACAGCTCGGTGGCCAGCTTCACCCGCTGGGCCTCGCCGCCGGACAGGGTGGTGGAGGGCTGGCCCAGCTTCACATAGCCCAGGCCCACGTCCTTCAGGGTCTTGACCCGGTTGTAGAGCCGGGGCAGGTTCTCAAAGAAGGGCAGGGCCTCCTCCACCGTCATTTCCAGCACCTCGTGGATGTTCTTGCCCTTGTAGCGCACCTCCAGGGTCTCCCGGTTGTAGCGCTTGCCCTTGCAGACCTCGCAGGGCACATAGATATCCGGCAGGAAGTGCATCTCGATTTTCAGCAGGCCGTCGCCGGAACAGGCCTCGCACCGCCCGCCCCGGACATTGAAGGAGAACCGCCCCGGCCCGTAGCCCCGGGTTTTCGCGTCCTGGGTGGAGGCGAACAGCTCCCGGATGTCGTTGAACAGCCCGGTGTAGGTGGCGGGGTTGGAGCGGGGCGTCCGCCCGATGGGGGACTGGTCGATGGCGATCACCTTGTCCAGGTACTCGATGCCGTCCATGCCGTCGTGCCTGCCGGGGCGGGCCTTGGTGCGGTTCAGCTCCGCGCCCAGGCGCTTATACAGGATCTCGTTCACCAGGGAGGACTTGCCGGAGCCAGACACCCCGGTGACGGCGATGAACGTGCCCAGAGGGAAATCCACATCGATGTGCCGCAGGTTGTTCTCCGCCGCCCCCCGGACGGTGAGGGTGCGGCCGTTCCCCTTTCTGCGCTCTGTGGGCACGGGCACCTTCTTCCGGCCCGCCAGGTAGTCCCCGGTGATGGAGCCGGGGGTGTCCATCACCTCCTGGGCCGTGCCGCAGGCCACCACCTGGCCGCCATGGACGCCGGCCCCGGGGCCGATGTCCACGATGTAGTCGGCGGCCCGCATGGTGTCCTCGTCGTGCTCCACCACAATGAGAGTGTTGCCCAGGTCCCGAAGATGCTTCAGGGTGCCCAGCAGCAGATCGTTGTCCCGCTGGTGGAGGCCGATGGACGGCTCGTCCAGGATATACAGCACCCCCA
>CASTQR010000018.1 GCA_949451265.1 uncultured Eubacteriales bacterium
CCGATCTCCTCCCGGCACTCCGCCAGCAGGGTGACGGTGAGCCGCCCGTTCTCCTGCCGGGTGGTGAAGCCGGTACGCAGGGCCTCCCCCTTCCGCACCTCCATCAGCTCCCCCAGCCGGAACATCAGCAGCGCCTCCAGCTCCTTCGCCGCCGCGTCCGCGTCCACCGGCTCCTCCCGGAGGGTGTAGCTCCGGCGGGTGACGGTGGTGAGGGCGGCGGGCATGGGCCGCCCAAAGAGGGTCAGCTCCGCAGTCTCTGTTATTTTATCATATCTCCCACCGGAAATGCTACTGTTTTCAAAAAAATCCAGGTCCAACCACAAAATTTTCAGGCTGTACCCCCGGCTCTCCTCCCCGGTATACTCCTTCACCTGGCTGGTGAGGGGGATGGTCTCCTCCAGGGTGCGCCACGTCCGGGCGGTGACGTTCCCCGCGGCGTGAACCACCAGATAGCCCAGATCCACCGTCCCGCCCTCCGGCTCCTTCAAATCCAGCACGCCGGAGATGAGGGTCTCCCCCTTGGCCACCACGTCGCCGTCCCGGAACATGGCCCGGCCCGCGTCGGTCTGGATGTCCTCAATGATGCCGTCCGCCGCCGCCACGATGTCGGCGGGCACGTCCTCCTCCAGCAGCTCCGGGGCCTTCTCCACCTCCCGGACGATGATCTCCGCCCGGGTGCCGTAGATGTTCACCGCCAGATAGGACAGCTCCGGCAGGCCCAGCAGGGCCTCGTTGGCGGCCTCCCGCTCCCGGATGGCGGGGCCGTAGGCCCCCGGCCGCACCCCCGCCCGCTGGAGCTGGGACAGGATCACGGCGGTGGGCACCCGCTCGTTCCCCGTCACCTCGATGACCAGCAGGAACCGGGACAGGAAGCCCACCGCCAGCACGCACAGGCCCAGCCCCAGCAGGAACCCCCAGCGGCGCTCCACCAGCCGCTCCGCCAGGGCGGACGCCCCGTAGCGTCCCCGCTCGTCCAGGTCGCACATGGCCCGCTGGGCCAGCTCGTCCAGCCGTTTGCGGTCCTTGAGGGCCACCCGGAAGGTGAAGCTGGTCTCGTCCAGCCAGCGCAGCCGCCAGAATTGCAGCCGGTTCTGGGCGCACAGGTTCAGCAGCCGCTCCGGGAAGGCCCCGGTGGCCTGGAGCTCCGCGTAGCCCCGCAGCAGGTTGATGAGCTTTTTCATCGCCTCACCTCATGAATTCCACGCCCCGGATCTCGCCGGTGATCAGCAGCTCCTCCGGGGTCATGGCCCGCAGCTCCAGCCCCGTCCCCCGCACCAGCACCACCAGCTTCCCTCCGGATATGTGAATCTCCGACCTCCCGTAGGCCAGGATGCCCCGGTGGGGGGCCATGCGCAGCTCCCCGTCCCCGATGATCTCCACCCGGGGCGCCCCCGCCACCGCGTCGGCGGGCAGGTCGAACATCCGGGATGCCCGGGCCAGCAGGCCCTCCTTTTCCCCCACAGCAATCACCTCTGGGAAGGATATGCGGCGGCTTGGCCCCGCTTGCCTGTCCACTGGGATTTTGTGGACTTTTTTCCGGAGCCGTGGTATACTGGGAAAAACTCTTGAAACCAGGTGACGATATGGACTATCCCAACAGGCGCCGGGAGGCCGAGGCCCCCGTCTACACCGTAACCCAGCCCGACACCCTGCTCCCCTTCCTGCTGTCCCACGTGAAGGGCAAGAGCCGCAACAACGTGAAGTCCCTGCTGTCCCGGCGGCTGGTGGCGGTGGACGGGGTGCCCCTCTCCCGGTTCGACACGCCCCTCCTGCCGGGGCAGCGGGTGGCGATTCTGCCCGCCTCCGCCCCCAGGGCCGACGCCCTGCCCTTTCCCCTTCTCTACGAGGACGAACACCTCATTGTGGTGAACAAGCCCGCCAAGCTGCTGAGCGTGGCAAACGACAAGGAGAAAACCCGCACCGCCTACCACATGGTGACGGACTACGTGAAGGCACGGCGGGTGGACGATCGGATCTTTGTGATCCACCGTCTGGACCGGGACACGTCCGGGGTGCTGATGTTCGCCCGGGACGCGGAAACGAAGGAGCTGTTCCAGGCCCGGTGGAACGAACTTGTCACCCGGCGGGGCTATCTGGCGGTGGTGGAGGGGGTGCCCAAGCCGGATCGGGACACCATCCGCTCGTACCTTGTGGAGACGGACACCCACCTGAGTTTTTCCGGCGCGCCGGGGAAGGGGGCGAAGGAGGCCGTCACCAGCTACCAAATCGTGAAGGCGGGGAGCGGGTACGCCCTGCTGGATATCTCCATCGAGACGGGGCGGAAGAACCAGATCCGGGTGCACATGAAGGAGAAGGGCTGTCCCGTGGCAGGGGACAAGCAGTACGGGGCCAGGACGAACCCCATCGGGCGGCTGTGCCTCCACGCAAACGAGTTGTCCTTTACCCACCCCGCTACTGGGGAGTCGGTCACGTTCAAGGCCAAGATGCCCCGGGATTTCAACCGGGTGTTTCGGTGAGCGGCTGCGCAATTGAAAGGAGCATGAGTTGGAGCTTGTGGTCTGCTGTGCGCTTATGCTTTCCATTGCGGCTGCCTTCATCGTAAACATCATTTATTTCAAAAAGGCCCTTGACTGTGTGCGTCAGAACAAGCCCGCCAGCGCTGTCTGTAAACGCCTTCGGGTGCTGTTCGGCGTATTTCTGGTACTGTTGCTGGCCGGCGGTGTCCTGATCCCCCACCTGCTGGGGGCCCCTATGGCTTCGCCCGGCCCATACTGCAAACCGTTTTCAGTGGAATAGCCGGATACTGAGTTATCAGCCTATTCCAGAAAAACGACAAGGCATCATAAAAAGCAAGGCCCCCGCTCCTATGGTGAGCGGGGGCCTTGTACTCAACTCAAAAAGTCCTTCAATTTCTTGCTCCGGCTGGGGTGGCGCAGCTTGCGCAGGGCCTTGGCCTCAATCTGACGGATGCGCTCCCGGGTGACGTTGAACTCCTTGCCCACTTCCTCCAAGGTGCGGCTGCGGCCGTCCTCGATGCCGAAGCGCAGGCGCAGCACCTTCTCCTCCCGGGGGGTCAGGGTGGACATCACCTCCACCAGCTGCTCCTTCAGCAGGGTGAAGGACGCCGCCTCCGACGGCTCGGAGGCGTTCGAGTCCTCCAGGAAGTCGCCCAGGTGGCTGTCCTCCTCCTCGCCGATGGGGGTCTCCAGGGAGACAGGCTCCTGGGCGATCTTCAGGATCTCCCGCACCTTCTCCACCGGCATACCCATCTCCTCGGCGGTCTCCTCCGGGGAGGGGTCGTGGCCCAGCTCCTGCAAAAGCTGGCGGTTCACCCGGATCACCTTGTTGATGGTCTCCACCATGTGCACCGGGATGCGGATGGTGCGGGCCTGGTCCGCGATGGCCCGGGTGATAGCCTGCCGGATCCACCAGGTGGCATAGGTGGAGAACTTGTAGCCCTTGGTGTAGTCGAACTTCTCCACCGCCTTGATGAGCCCCAGGTTCCCCTCCTGGATCAGATCCAGGAACAGCATCCCCCGGCCCACGTACCGCTTGGCAATGGACACCACCAGCCGCAGGTTGGCCTCCGCCAGGGACTGCTTGGCCCGCTCGCCCTTCCGGATGGTCTTTTTCAGCTCCAGCAGCACCTCGTCGGGCAGCTCCTCCCCGGACTTTTCCAGCTCGGCAAGCTGCTCCTTGGCGGCGGCCCCGGCCCCCATCCGCTGGGCCAGCTCCACCTCCTGCTCCGGCGTCAGCAGATCCACCTTGCCGATCTCCTTCAAATACATCCGCACCGGGTCGTCGATGGCGAAGGAGTCCACCAGGGTGTTGGGGTCCACGATCTCCTCCTCCGGCAGCTCCTCCAGCTCGTCGGTGGAGGGGAGGACGTCGTCGTCCAGCTCGGGCACGAAGTCGTCCCCGGCGGTGTCCACACCTAAATTCTCCAGCACGTCGTATACCTTGTCCAGCTGCTCCGTCTCCAGGGTGATGGACTCCAGCACCTCCATCATCTCGTTGGAGGACAGCTTGCCCTTCTTGCAGCCCGTCTCCACCAGCTCCAGCAGCTTTTCCCCGCCCTGGACGCCCTCGATCATCTTGCCAAGCTCCGCCTTGGCGGCCTCCAGCTTCTCCGGGCTCACCTGGACGTGGGGGGTGGCCTCCGCCTTTTTGCCGGTCTTTTTCTTTTCACTCATTGGTCTCTCATCCTCCATAGGCTTTTTTCTGTTTGAGTACATCCTTCAGCGCGCCCAAATCCTGCGCGTCCTCTATGTCCCTCCTGCCCTGTTCCAGCAGGATCACTTGCTTGTAGTCCTCCAGCGCCGCCGCCGCGGTGTTGGGAGGCTGGTTCTCCTGGACGGCGGCGGACAGCTGGTCCATCTCCTCCGGGGTGAGCTGTCCCTCCAGGGCGGGCAGGGAGACGCTCTTGCCCGCCCGCCACCGCTCCCGCAGCAGCACGAACGCCTTTTTCAGCAGCGGCGAGGTGAAACAGTTTTCGTCCACCGGCCCCATCTGCCGGAAGTAGTCCCCGTCCAGCAGGATGATCCGCAGCACGCCCTCCTCCGCCCTGGCGGAGCGCAGGTTCTCGTACCGCAGCTCCCGGTTCCTGGGCTGGAGCTCCCGGACGGGGGCCAGGTTCCGGCGCTCCTCCTGTTTTCGGGCCTCCCAGCGGCGCTTCTGCCGCTGGCGCTCCACCTCCTGGAGCACCGCCTCCTTGGACACCCCGGCGGTTTCGGCGCACCGGCCCGCGTAGATCTCCCGCTCCACCGGGCTGGGCAGGCCGGCCACCACCTCCGCCGCCTCCAGCAGGTACTGGGCCCGCTGGTCGTCCCGGCCCAGGTCGAACCGGCCCTGTACCACGCTTAAACGGTACTCGGCGGAGTTGGCGCTGTCCTCCATCAGCTCCTCAAAGGCGGCGGGGCCGCAGTTCTTGATATAGTCGTCCGCGTCCTGCTTGCCCAGGGTGCCGTCGGGCAGGCGCTTGTTGGGCAGGCGCAGCACCTTCACCCCGATCTCGGACTTGCGCAGCAGGGTGATGGCCCGCTGGGTGGCGTCCTCCCCGGCGGCGTCATTGTCGTAGCACAGCACCAGCTCCTTGGTGTACCGGCCCAGCAGGCGGACGTGCTCCTCCGTCAGGGCGGTGCCCATGGTGGCCACCGTGTTGTCAAAGCCCGCCTGGTGCAGGGTGATCACGTCGATGTTCCCCTCCACCAGGATGAAGTTGGGCCGCCTGGTTTTCTTGGCGTAGTTCAGCCCGTAGAGGATGGAGCGCTTTTTGAAGATGGCCGTCTCCGGCGTGTTCAGGTACTTGGGGGTGGAGTCGTCCATCACCCGGCTGGTGAAGCCGATCACGTCCCCCTGCGGGTCGATGACGGGCAGCATCAGGCGGTTGCGGTACTTGTCATAGATCCCGCCCCCCTTGCCCGCCACGGCCAGGCCCGCGTCGATGAGGTCGGCCTTGTCGCAGCCCTTCTCCTTCATGGCGGTGATCAGGTTATCCCATCCCTCCGGGGCCGCCCCCAGGCCGAACCGGGCGGAAAACTTGGGGCTGATCCGCCGCTTGTCCCGGATATAGGCCGCCACCGCCGCCCCCTCCGGCCGGGACAGCATGGAGCGGTAGAACCGGGCGGCCTCCTTATTCAGCTCCAAAATCCGCTTGCGGCGCTCCCGCCACTGGCCGTCTCCGCCAGTGTCCTCCGGCATGGGCAGGCCCGCCTGGTCCGCCAGCTTCCGCACCGCCTCCGGGAAGGACAGGCTCTCCATCTCCATGAGGAACCGGGCGGAGCCGCCCCCCTTGCCGCAGCCGAAGCAGTGGAAGATCTGCCGGGACTCGTTGACGGAGAAGGAGGGGGTTTTCTCGTGGTGGAAGGGGCACAGGCCCCAGTAGTTTCCCCCCCGCTGGATGAGAGGCACATAGGCGGACACCACGTCCACAATGTTGATCCTGCTGTTCAGGTCGTCCAGGAAGGAGTCGGGTATGGCCATGGTCCCACCTCCGCATCATAGCCAGTTTTGCCCAGTTTTATCACTGTTTTGGGAATTTATTGTATCCTGGGGGCCGCTTTAAACACCTCGCCCAGCTCCACCGCCTCCACGCCCCCAGCGGACAGCTCCACCAGCTTGGCCCGGAAGGCCTCCGCGCCCCCCTCGGGCAGCAGGGCGTGGACCGTGACGGCGGCGGTGTACTCGATCTCCCCCACCGCGCCCCCCTGGGCGGTGCAGGCCAGCTTCACCCGCTCCAAAAAGCTGTAGGGGCAGTCCACCGCCAGCTCGATCCAGCGGCGCACCACGGAGATCCCCGCCGCGTCCAGGGCGTCCTTGGCGCTCTGGGTGTAGGCCCGCACCAGGCCCCCGGCGCCTAAGAGCACCCCGCCGAAGTACCGGGTCACCACGCAGCACACGTTGACAACGCCCTCCTTCTGGAACACCGACAGCATGGGCTGGCCCGCGGTGCCCTGGGGCTCCCCGTCATCGGAATAGCGCACCGGGCCGTCCCTGAGGATGTAGCACCAGCAGTTGTGGCGGGCGTCGTGGTACTTCTTTTTCATCTCGTCGATGCGGGCGCGGGCCTCCTCCTCCGTCTCCACCGGCCACACGTGGCCGAGGAAGGTGGAGCGTTTTTCCGTGAACTCCGCCTCCGCCGCCTGGGTGGGCACAAGGTACTTCGTCATTTCACCACCCACCCCTTCGGGATAAACAAATCTCCGAACTGTTCCACGGCGTAGGTGTCCGTCATGCCCGCGATGTAGTCCAGCGCCGCCCGCTGGACGCCCTCCCGCAGCAGGATGTCCTGGTACTCCGGCGGCAGCTTGTCCGTGTGCTTGCAATAGTATTCAAACAGCAGGCGGATCATGTCCTCCGCCTTGCCCTCCTCCCCCTTGGCCAAGGGGTTGAAGTAGACGGTGTCGAACATGAACTGCTTCAGCTCCGCCATGGCCTTGGCGATGGGTTCGGACTGGCGGATCTCGTCCCCCTCCCCGCTGGCCCGGATGACGTCCAGGGTCAGGGTCTCGATGCGCTCTCCGTGGGTGTAGCCCAGGGTCTGGCAGAGGCGGGCGGGGATGTCGGTGGGAAAGATGATGCCGCCCCGCATAGCGTCGTCGATGTCGTGGTTGATGTAGGCGATCTTGTCGGCGAACCGGACAAGCTGGCCCTCCAGGGTGTCCGCCGGACGGCCCGCCGTGTGGCACAGGATGCCGTCCCGCACCTCGTGGCAGAGGTTCAGCCCCGCCCCATCGTTCTCCAGCCGGTCCACCACCCGCAGGGACTGCTCGTAGTGCCGGAAGCCCCCGTCCACCATCCGGGACAGGGCCCGCTCCCCGGCGTGGCCGAAGGGGGTGTGGCCCAGGTCGTGGGCCAGGGCCGCCGCCTCGGTCAAGTCCTCGTTGAGCCGCAGTCCCCGGGCCATGGTGCGGGCGATGCGGGACACCTCTAAGGTGTGGGTCATGCGGGTGCGGTAGTGGTCGCCCTCGGGCTGGAGGAACACCTGGGTCTTGTGCTTTAAGCGCCGGAAGGATTTGCAGTGTACCACCCGGTCAATGTCCCGCTGGAAGCAAGTGCGGGCGGGACAGGGGGCGATCTCCACCGCCCGCCCTTTTGACTCGGCGGACAGGCAGGCCCTGGGGGACAGGGTCTGCCGCTCCAGCGCCTCGGTGCGCTCCCGTATGGTCTGTTCCATGTCCGCTCCCTCCCATCCGCCATCGGGCGGATTTACCGTATATGTTCTTATACCCGGCCGGCTCAAAAAACCCTTTTTTATTTTGAACATTTTTCAAAATTATGCGCTTCGTCATATCCGCCCCCCCTCCCCCGTATACTCAAACAGCATTTTGACCAGAGGGGAGGGGTGTCCATGGACGGGCCCGCAGGCCTTGCCCGTCTGCTGGTGCTGGCGGTGATCTTCGTCAACGGCTGGACGGACGCGCCCAACGCCATCGCCACCGCCGTGGGCTCCGGGGCCCTCACCTTCCGGCGGGGGGTGGCGCTGGCGGCGGTGTGTAACTTCGCCGGGGCGGCGGTAGCCTGCCTGTGCTTCCCCGCGGTGGCGGACACGGTGGGGGGGCTGGCGGCCTTCGCCGACCCCCGGTCTACAGTTGTCGCCCTGAACGCCGCCCTGCTGTCCATCGTGCTGTGGGCGGTGGCGGCGTGGCGGTTCGGCCTGCCCACCAGCGAGAGCCACGCCCTGCTGGCGGGGCTGTCCGGCGGGGCGCTGGCGTTAGGGGCCGGGGCGGCCCAGCTCAACGCCGGGGCCTGGGTCAAGGCGCTGGCGGGGCTGGGGCTGTCCCTGCCCGCCGGGGTGCTGGCGGGGCGGCTCATCCAACGGGCGCTGGCGGGGCGGACGCACCGCCCGGATCGGGGCCAGCGGTGGGCCGCCGCCCTCACCGCCCTGCTCCACGGGGTGCAGGACGGGCAGAAGTTTTTGGCCCTGCTCCTCCTGGTTGAGGGGCTGGACGGCGGGGCCTCCCCCTCCCGACTGGGGCTGGCCCTGCTGACCGCCGGGGTGATGGCCCTGGGCACCGCCCTGGGCGGCAGGCCCATCGTGGAGAAGGTGGGCACGGAGCTGGCCGACCTCTCCCCCGCCGAGGGGCTGGCGGCGGATCTGGGGGCGGGGGCGGTGCTGCTGGTGTGCTCCGCCCTGGGGCTGCCCGTGTCCACCACCCACGCGAAAGTCGCCGCCGTGTGCGGCGCGGGGCGGGGGGCCAGCAAGACCGTCATGGGCCAGATGGCGGGGGCGTGGGTCCTTACCTTCCCCGCCTGCGGGGGGATCGCGTTTCTGCTGGCCCGGCTCATGACGGGGTAAAAGGCCGGCCCGCACTGGCGGGCCGGTCTTTTGCTCACTTATTCCAGTTCAGCACGTCCCGGTTGAGGACGAAGTACTCAATGCCGGAGTACAGGGTGGTGGCGGCGATGACGGCCACGCACACCCAATCCAGGTACTTAAAGTAGTCCGGCGCGGAGTACAGCCCTTCCGGCCTCTGCTCCAGCAGGTGCATGAGGCACAGGCACACCATGGTGGAGGCGGTTTTCACCTTGCCCGACCACCCGGCGGCGATCACCCGCCCGTTGTCCACCGCCACCAGCCGCAGCCCGGACACCGCGAACTCCCGGGCGATGACGATCACCAGCGCCCAGTCCGGGAAGCGGCCCACCGAGCAGAAGCAGGCCATAGCCGTCAGCACCAGCACCTTGTCCGCCAGGGGGTCCATGAACTTGCCGAAGTCCGTTACCTGGTTGTAGTGCCGGGCGATGTAGCCGTCCAGCAGGTCGGTGAGGCTGGCGATGACGAACACCGCCAGGGCGGCGTAGATGCTCCACGGGGCGTCGATGTGCCACAGGATCAGGTACACCGGGATCAGCACCACCCGCAGCATGGTCAGCTTGTTGGCTGTATTCATATTGTTCCTCCTTGATATTCCTCGCCCCGCAGGGCACAGGCCCAGCTCTCCGGGTATTTCTCCCGCATATAGCGGGCAAAGGGGCCGTCCGGCTGATCCAGCAGCTTCTGCTCCCCGATGGTCAGCAGTTCCACGTCCACCACCCACGCCCGCCGCCGGAGGCTCATGTCCTCCCAGCGGACGATTTTCAGCGCCCCCCTCTGTTCCTGTTCCTTCAGGGCTGCGTACACGTCCGGGATGGGGATCTCCTCTTCCACGGGAACCTCGTTCGGGGTGACGTACTCGTTGGGGCACTCCGTGGCCTCCATGTCCTCCCGGCGGGCGCAGAAGTACAGGGACGCCGCCTTCCCCCGGTACAGCTCCTCCAGGGCGTTTGGGAAGTACTCCTCATAATAGATCTGCCCGTCCTTGGTATAGCCGTAGGTATACTCGAAGTGCTTGATCCCGTACAGTAAGGCCATGGGCAGGCTGGATGCCAGGCACACCTGCCTGGGCTTGCCGAAGCGGCTCTCGCTGGGCCGGAGCACCGTCAGCCCCGGCGTCGGCGAACAGTGGTACAGGGTCATTCCTCGATCTCCCCCGTCAGGTCGCCGTCGGACACGCCGGTGATCCGCACCCAGACGAACTCCCCCGCCGGGACAAGCCCCGCCGCCGTGAACAGCACCCGGCCGTCGATATCCACCGAGTCGGCGTAGGTGCGGCCCGCGTAGCAGCCCGCCTCGCCGTCAAAGCCCTCGCACAGCACTTCCATACAGGTGCCCAGCCGGGCCTCGTTATACTCGTCCATGATCCGGGACTGGAGATCCACCACCAGCTCCACCCGGCGCTCGGCAATGTCCGGCTCCACCTGGCTGTCCATGGCGGCGGCCAGGGTGCCCTCCTCCGGGGAGAACTGGAACACCCCCGCCCGCTGGAGCTTCTGCTCCCGCAGGAACTGGCACAGCTCCTCGAACTCCGCCTCCCCCTCGCCGGGGAGGCCGCAGATCAGGGAGGTGCGGATCACCACGTCGGGGATGGCCACCCGGAGCCTGGCGAACAGGGCCTCGATCTCCACCCTGGTACTGCGGCGGCGCATGGCCTTCAAAATGCCGTCGTTGGCGTGCTGGATGGGGATGTCCAGGTAGTGGACAATCTTCTTTTCCCGGGCAATGACCTGGATCAGCTCGTCCGTCACCGCCTCCGGGTAAAGGTAGTGGAGGCGGATCCAGTGGAAGTCCAGCCTGCAAAGCTCCGTCAGCAGCTTGGCCAGCGTCGTGCCATCCCCCAGGTCCAGCCCGTACCGGGTGATATCCTGGGCCACCACGATGAGCTCCTTTACGCCCCGGTCCGCCAGGGTCCTGGCCTCCTTCAAGAGGGAATCCATGGAGCGGCTGCGGTAGCGGCCCCGGAGCTTGGGGATGATGCAGAAGGCGCAGCCGTTGGAACAGCCCTCGGCAATTTTCAGGTAGGCCGTCCAGGGGGGCGTGGTCACCCACCGCTCGCCGTCGTCGTCGGCCTGGGCCAGGGGGCCGAAATATTCCGGCCGCTCCCCGGCCATCAGCTTCTCAATAGCGGGCACCACGTCGGTGTAGCTCCCCGTGCCCAGCAGGCCGTCCACCTCGGGCAGCTCCGCCTTGATCTCGTCCGGGTATCGCTGGCTGAGGCAGCCCGCCACCAGCAGTTTTTTCAGCTTCCCTGCCTGCTTCAGTGCCGCCAGCTCCAAAATGGCGTCGATGGCCTCGCTCTTGGCGGACTCGATGAAGCCGCAGGTGTTCAGCACCGCCACGTCCGCCCCCTCCGCCTCGCCGGTGACGGTGTACCCCGCGTCCCGGCACAGGGCCATCATCTGCTCCGTGTTCACTAAGTTTTTGGCGCAGCCCAGGGATTGGAACGCCACTTTATACCCCATTTATTCCCATTCCTCCTCCCGGAGACGATCCAGCGCCCCGGAGATCTCGTCCCAGCCGTAGCCCCGGCGGGCCAGATAGTCGGACACCTTTTTCAAATTCTCCCGGGTCGGTTCCGCTCCCCGGAGCTTCTGCCGGGCCAGCTTCAGCACCTGGTCCCCGTCCGGCTCCCGCTCCCCCAGAGCGTCCTCCCAGTACTCCCGGGGCACCCCCCGGCGGTACAGCTCGTCCCGGAGCTTCCGGGGGCCGCAGCCCTTGGCGGCGTAGTGCCGCACCACGGTGCGGGCGTATTCCTCATCGTTCAGCAGGCCCAAGTCGGTGAGGCGGCGGGCCACGCCCTCCGCCCGTTCCCGGAGAGCCTCCTTTGGGGCTTCCAGCAGCAACCGGTCGGGGCCGCCGTCCAGCTTGTCATAGGGGTACTTTTCCCGCCTCTGCCGGGGCGGGGTACACAGCTTGTCCAGCAGCTCCTTCCGGGACATGGGCCGCTGGGCCAGCAGGTTCACCGCCCGCTCCATAAGCCGGGAGTGCTCCCCGGCGGCGGCGAGGGCTTCCGCCTCCCCGTCGGTCAGTTCCTTCCCGGCGTAGAGGCCCAGGGACACCACGTCCCCCTCCCCCACCCGCACCAGGGAGGCGTCGTCCAGCCACACCAGCCAGCGGCCCTGCTTGTGCTGGGAGGGCTCTAACTTCTCAATTTTCATCACAAATCTATCCACACCGCCTCGTCGTGGATGGAGGCGTTTTCCACCGCCCGGTAAAACCGGAGGGAGTCCGGGTTGTGGGCCATAATGGCGACGAGGGTGTCCGCGCCCCGGTTTTTCAGCTCCCGCCGCAGCTCCTTCAGCAGGAGCTGGGCCACCTGCCGGTGGCGCTCCTCCTTCAGCACGCAGATCCAGTCCAGGTAGGCGCAGGTACAGCTGGCGTCGCTCCGGGCGGCCAGAATCACGGCGTCAATCCGGCCCACCACCCGGCCCTCCCGGCAGGCCAGCAGGGACACCGCGTTGGAGAAGCGGCCGTCGTCAAAGCTCCGCTCCAGCAGGGCCCGGTAATGTTCCCCGGCGTCCATGAAGAAGGTGTCCGGCTCCTGGCGGCGCAGCTCCGCCTCGAAGGCCAGCACATCCCCGATCCGCTCCCGGGTCAGGGGCTCTATGGTGATCATCGGCTCAGCCCTCGAAGTCCTCGGCGTCCACGTCCACCGCGCGGCCCGCGGCCTTGGCCGCCACCTGGGACTGCTTGCTCATCAGCTTGAAGGAGTTGGCCCGGACCTCGGCCTCGATCTTCTCCGCCAGCTCGGGGTTGTCCTGGAAGTATTTCTTCACCGCGTCCTTGCCCTGGCCCAGCCGGGTGTCCCCCATGGAGAACCAGGAGCCGGACTTCTGCACGATGTCCAGCTTGACCGCCAGATCCACCAGCTCGCCCAGCTTGGAGATGCCCTCGCCGTACATGATCTCAAACTCCGCCTCCCGGAAGGGGGGCGCCACCTTGTTCTTCACAATCTTGGCACGGGTTCGGTTGCCGATGACCTCGGTGCCGTTCTTGATGGCCTCAATGCGGCGCACCTCCATGCGGACGGAGGCGTAAAACTTCAGCGCCCGACCGCCGGTGGTGACCTCCGGGTTGCCGTACACCACGCCCACCTTCTCCCGGAGCTGGTTGATGAAGATGACGATGCAGTTGGTCTTGGAGATGGAGCCCGCCAGCTTCCGCAGGGCCTGGCTCATGAGGCGGGCCAGCAGGCCCACGTGGGAGTCGCCCATGTCGCCCTCGATCTCGGCCCGGGGGGTCAGTGCCGCCACCGAGTCCACCACCACCACGTCGATGGCGCCGGAGCGCACCAGGGCCTCGCAGATCTCCAGGCCCTGTTCGCCGGTGTCCGGCTGAGAGATCAGCATGGAGTCGATGTCCACGCCCAGGGCACGGGCGTAGGTGGGGTCCAGGGCGTGCTCCGCGTCGATGAACGCCACCTCGCCGCCCCGCTTCTGGGCCTCCGCCACGATGTGCAGGGCCAGGGTGGTCTTGCCGGAGGATTCGGGGCCGTAGATCTCGATGATGCGGCCCTTGGGCACGCCGCCGATGCCCAGGGCGATGTCCAGGGACAGGGAGCCGGTGGGGATGGCCTCCACCACGATGTGGGCGTTCTCGCCCAGGCGCATGATGGAGCCCTTGCCGTAATCCTTCTCAATCTGGGCGATGCAGGTGGACAGGGCCTTTTTCTTGTCCGAGGCGGGGGCGGCGGCCTCCACCGTTTTTTTCTTGTCTGCCATGTACGATCATCCTTTCCCGCCGGCGTGTTTTTTGATCCGCCGGCCCGTTCTATCCCTTAGCATACTCTTTTATATGTCCTATAAACGGGACTTCCGTTTATCTTTGTTCAATTCCCGTTAAATCAGCCTGTTAGTAAAAATAAATCGTGTAATCGGCGGCGTCATTGCTCAAAGTCACCACAAGAGTATCAACACTTTCCCTCTCTTCATAGTCTGTCACGGAAAGAACAGCATACCCTTTCCACGTCCCGCAAAGCAGGTCAAACATCACATCTCTGCCATCCTTCTTGGGATTCAAATAAGTCCCTTCATATTTTCTATCATTTGTTTGATCCCAAATGGTGAATTTTCCATCCTCAGCCGTCAGAACGCATTCCACAACCGGAGCATCCTCCTGCACCTTCTCCCTGCGCCCTTGGGATTGGCAGACAGGATCTAATTGGGGCAGCTCTCCATCTATGCGCTCATACTTGACCGCAGTATACAAATACCATGTGTGGTCCTCTATTTTCAGCTTCTCACTGCCGCAGGAGGACACGATCAACAGGCACACGGCCATTAGCAAAAGCAGTGTCACTTTTTTCATTCCAGTCCCTCCGTTTGTTCCGTACTCCCTTCCACTACTCTCCAGTGCATCCCCGGGTCCAGGGTGGTCTGGATGTCCAGATAGCCGTGCTCCGCCAGGATATACTCCACCGCCGGGGCCTGGTCGAAACCCACCTCAAAGGCCAGCTTCCCACCGGGCTTCAAAGCCCGCTTCCACTTCTTCGCCACCGCCCGGTAGAATTTCAGCCCATCCTCCCCGCCGTCCAGGGCGATGTGGGGCTCGTAGTCCCGGACGGACGGATCCAGCCGGGGGATGTCCAGGGTGGGAATATAGGGGGGGTTGCAGAGGATCAGGTCAAAGCCCTGCAAGACGCGGGGAGGCGGCTCCAGGGCGTCCGCCTGGGCGGCCTGCACCTGCTCCGTCAGGCCGCAGCGGCGGATGTTCTGCCGGCACACCCGGAGGGCGTCCTCCGAGTATTCCCCTAACATCACTTTCGTATCGGGGCAGTTGTCCGCGATGGCAAGGCCCACGCAGCCGCTGCCCGCGCACAGGTCCAGCACCCGGGCGTTCTCCTTGTCCCGGAGGAACAGGATGCCCCGCTCCACCAGGGTCTCGGTGTCCGGCCGGGGTATGAGCACATCCCGGCACACGTCCAGGGTCAGGCCGTAGAACTCCCACTCCCCGATGAGGTAGGCCACCGGCTCCCCCTTGAGGCGGCGGTCCAACAGGTTCCGGAACCGCTTCTCCGCCCCCTCGGAGGCGTACAGCGGCAGGTCGTGGATGAGCTGCGTCCGGTCCTTGCCGGAGGCGAAGCACAGCAGCTCCCTGGCCTCCAGCTGGGCGGCCTCCACCCCCGCCCCTTTCAGGGCCTTCCGGGCATCCAGATACAGGTCGTTGTAGGTCGCGGGCATAGGTTCACCCTCTCTCTCAATCTCTCCTCGCTTACCAGGCGTCGGCGCCCCTCTCCTCCGGCAGGACGCGCTTCAGGGCCTCAATGCCCACCTCGATCATGGAGTCGTCCGGCTCGAAGGTGGTGAAGTTCTGCATCCACATACCGGGGCCCCGCAGGGCGCGGCACACGCCCCCGTCGTGGCCGCCCACGTAGCGGTTGAACTCGTAGGTCACCCCCACGATAATGGGCAGCATCAGCAGGTGCAGGGCCATGCGCAGGAAGGTGTTCTCAATTTCCAAAGGGGTGAAAATCACGATGGACAGGAAGATGGACACCGCGATCACCACAAACAGGAAGCTGGTACCGCACCGGGGATGGTGCCGGGGCTGCTTGCGGACGTTCTCCACCGTCAGCTCCAGTCCGTTTTCGTAGCAGTAGATGGTCTTGTGCTCCGCGCCGTGGTACTGAAACACCCGGTGGATCTCCTTCATCTTGGAGCACAGGTAGAGGTACACCATGAAGATGACCACCTTCAAAATACCCTCGATCACCGAGCGCACCCACAGGGGCATGGTCTTCCAGAAAAGCCCGATGAGCCCCGTCAGTGCCGTGGGCAGCAGGATAAAAAGCCCGATGGAGAAGGCGATGCCCAAAATGGCCCCCAGGGTGATGATCACCGTCATGGCCTTGTCCTCGCTCAAATGGTCGTTGAGCCACTTGTCAAAGCCGGTGAGCTCCTCCTCCGGCCCCGTGCCGTCGTCGGACACCTCGGCGGAGTGCATCAGCGCCCGCATCCCGTGAACCATGGAGCCGCAGAAGATAAACACGCCCCGGATGAAGGGCAGCTTCGCCAGCCCCGAGCGGGGCTTGATGGGCTCCTCGGTGATATCCAGCTCCCCGTCCGGCTTGCGCACCACGATGGCCCGCCTGCCGGGGCCCTGCATCATAATCCCCTCCAGCAGGGCCTGCCCGCCGCAGGTGGTTTTGAAGGGGGTGCTGTGGGTTTCCTGTTTTGCCATGG
>CASTQR010000019.1 GCA_949451265.1 uncultured Eubacteriales bacterium
CCTTGCAGGAGTACCCCTGCACCACCGCCACCTTCTGCCCGTCCACCTCCAGCCAAATATCGCTGCTGGTGGGGAACCCCGCCGCCCGCAGCCCCGCGTTAAAACTCATAACAGCCCCTCCTTATCAAACCGTGATGTGGGCGGACAGCCAAATCTGGTTCAGCCCGTGGGCCACCGTAAAGGCGAACTCCACCAGGCACACCGTGGGGTCGCCCTCCAGCGCCGTCACCGTCACGTCCTCATACCCGTCGATGATCTCCCGGGTCACCCGCTTCTCCAGCTCCATCACCGTCTGGGATCGGATGGCCCCCCGGGTCTGGGCCGTATTCTTGGCCCTGCTGAACCGGGCCCGCAGGGCGTTCCGCAGCCCCGGGATCACCTCGTCCACCACCAAAATGGTGGTCAGCTCCCGCCACGCCGTATCCGCGGCCCCGCCGGTCGTCGTCCGGGTAGTCACCCCCCGCACCACGTAATAGGACCCTGCCAGCGTCTCCAGCGCCGTCACGCCCCCCTGCACCAGGGCGTCGATCTCGTTGTCGTCGTAATTGCACTCCAGCCCGTCCAGCCCGAACAGCTCCGCGCCGCCCAGGGGCAGGGCCGGGTCGCGGTTCCCGGCGATGGCCCCGGCCACCGCCGCGGCGCACACCGCCCCGCCGGAGCCGTCCCCCATGCCGGGGGCCACCAGCACCACCCGCTCGCAGTTGAGGCCCGCCGCCCGGGCGGTGAGCTCCGCCACCGTCTCCCCGGCCTTGCCGCCCACCACGGCGATCCGCTCCTTCCGGGCGCCGGAGCACTCCACCACCATGGCCTTCACCTTCTGCTGGACCGCCAGCTCGGAACTGTCGCACACCACCACGTCCACGTTCTCCAGCTTACCGGCTGCCTCGATGGCGTCCTCATAGTCCGCCCCGGCGGCCACGCCCAGCACCGTCCCCGCGCCGTTGCGCAGCGCGATCCGGGCCATTTTGCTCAGCATACACTGGCCCACGTCCGCCGCCGCCCTGCTGTAGCTGGCCCACTGGAACACCGTCCCGGCCTCCGTCTCCCCGGCGGCTGCCAGGATGGCCACCCGGCCGCCCCCGGCGTTGGCCGCCGTCAGCCCCGAGGTCTCATAGGAGGAATACACCCCCGGCCTCTCATGCTTCACTCCCGCGCTCATTTCATCGTCCCCCTTATCTCAAAGTCCGTCAGCGCCGCGCCGCCGTCCTCCGCGGCCCGCGCCGTCATCCACGCCCCGCACCGGCACCGCGCCGCCAGCCGGTACAGCCCGTCCCCGTCCAAAAACTCCGTCTCGCCCATGTCCAGCCCGGTCACGGGCACACCTGCGGCCCCCCGGAACAGCAGCTCCTCCGCCGCCCGCTCCGCCGCCTCCCGGCACACGGACGCCCCGGCGTCCCTGGGCGCGAACACATCCACCCGCAGCGTCAGCTCCGCCGCCTTTCCATACACCTCCCGGCGTCCGCCAGCCTCAGCCTCCTCCGTCCCCAGGAAGTCCTGGAACCCCCCGGCCCCGCAGGAAACCCCCGCCAGTGCCACCGCCGCCACAGGCCCCCGCACCCGGCGGGCCCGCTCCGGCTCCATGGCCTCCACCGCGTCCAGTCCGGCGGCCCTGAGCTGCTCCGCCACCGCGGAGCGCCACCGGCCCAGCGCCCCGGTCAAGCCCCGTCCTCCGGGCAGGGCCGCAGGGCCAGCCACAGGTGGGTCACCTGTCCCCCCACCCAGATGGGCCGCGCCGTCATCACCTCAAGCCGCAGGCCGCCCCACTCCAGCCAGCCCCCCGGCCCCAGCTTGTCCAGCGGCGTCCCCGGCTCCGCCAGCCCCAGGAACCGGTGGGTGGAGTAGCTGCCCAGCGTCCCCGCCGCCTCCTGCCAGTCCGCCTTTGTCATGGGCTGGACAATGGCCATACCCCGCCCCGCCTCGGTTCCGTCCTCCCGGCGGCACACCATCTCCTGCCCGCAGGTGCGAATCACCCACGCGAATGCCTCAATCAACCCCGCACCCCCCGAAATACAAAGCTCTCATCCCGCAGGAAGGGGGCCAGCAGCGCCAGCGCCCGCTCCGCCAGCTTCCCACTTCCGCCGCCGTCCCCGTCCCGCCGGACGGAAATATCCCCGGCGGACAGCGACGTGATCCCGTCCAAGCCCCCGCCGCCCCGCAGCCAGTCCATGGCCAGCCACGCCGCCGCCAGGGGGAACGCCTCCCCGCACTGCTCCGCCGTCACCCCGTCCTTCAGCCGCCGCTCCAGGGCGGCCCGCGCCCCGGCGCACACCGTCCGGAGCACGCCCTCATCCGTCCCCGCCCCATACAGGGCGGCCACCAGCTCCATCACCTGTTCCTCCATGGGCGCCCCCTAAATCAGAAAGGCCCCGTCGGCGGTCTCCTGGGCCAGCTGTTCCGCCCCATAGTGGAACTGCGGCCTGCCCACCAGCAGCTTATCCGCCTTCCCCCGGTACAGCTTGATCAGCCCCGCCAGCTCCTCCTCGTCCAGCTTCCCGGCCACCTTTTCCAGCAGAGCGTGCCCCAGCTCGGGCTCCACAACCCCCGCCAGCCGCACCAGCTCCGCCCGCAGGCCCTTCAAATACTTCCGCCCCAGCCGGGCCTCGTCCTCCAGCCGCGCCCCGGCGCTCTTGATGACCCCGGCCTTCCGCTGGGCGGGCACCGCCACAAAGGACCACTCATACACATCCTTGGCCCCGGTCAGCACGCCGCAGCACACCTGCCCACCGTACTCCTCCCCCTTCTCATGGGGGCACCCGTCCAGCTCCTGCCCGCAGATGGAGCACACCACCTTGTCCACCGCGCACCCCACGCTGACCTCCCGCTTGATCCCCCCGTCGATCTCGGCAATCAGCGAAGCGTTCTCCTGGGTGCGCATCAGGTAGGCCCACCCCTTCAGATAGCGGTAGGGCCGCCCGTCGGCGGTGAGGATCCCCTCGCCCCCCACCACCTCGGTGCGGTAAATCCGGGCCGTCTGCCCCCGGGCGCTCCACTGGTGGTCGAACATCCCGGACACCCCCACGAACATGGGGGCCAGGGCGTCCAGCGTAGCGTCGTCAAACCGCTCCCAATCCCGGTCGATATCGTTGTCGCACAGCCGCAAGGCGAAGGTATACACCTCGTCCGCCCCCAGCTCCCGCCGGGCCAGCGCGTTGATCAGCCCCAGCTCCTCCTGATCCGGCGTACCGATCCCCTTCACCGCCGCTTCCTTACAGATCTCCATTCTCACGCTCCCCTTCCAAAGCCCTGGCCTGGGCCCGGTACAGCTCCGCCCTGGCCTCCGACTCCTCGTCCTGCAAATTCACATCCAGCCAGTCCACCACCACCCGGTCGTCGAACCCCTTGAGCCGCAGCCAGAACTCACAGATCCGCTCCACCACCGGCTCCAGCCCCCGCCGGATGGCGGCAATCTCGCTGGTCATAATGTCCGCCTGCTGCCCGCTCATCCGCTCGGTGGACGACCAGCTCAGCCCCAGCAGGAAGGGCGGAATCCCGGTTTTCGCCACCAGCTGCTCCAGAATCTGCCGCACCGGCACCTCGGAGTCCAACGCCTGGTTGTCCGCCCCGATGGTGCGGATCTCCACATCCCCGGCGCACACAAAATCCCGGACGGCCCCGTCCCGCCCCGCCTGCATGGCGGCGGACCACTCCCGGGCCACAGTATTGCACCGCTCCCGTGCCGCGCCGTCCTCCCCCTTGCACACCACGGCGAACCGCACGTTGCCCATCCGCTCCCAGTTCTTGCCCACCGCGTCAAAGATTTTCATCAGAATGTCCGCCAGAAAGGGCATGGACCGCAGCATGGACACCCCCCAGGGCGCCCCCGCCTCCGGCTGGAATGGCGTGAACAGCACCAGCTCCTGCCGCTCCGCCTCCCGGGCGGGCCCCACCCCGTCCCGGGCGTAAAAGGTGATGTCCAGGGGGCTGTCCCCCTCTTTTATCTCCACCTCGGCGGGGTCGGCGCACAGCAGGGCGGCGATCTCCCGCCCGTCCCCGCTGGGCAGGATCTCGCCCACCCCCCTGCCGCACACCAGCATGGAGTCCAAATACTGATCCAGGAACGCCTGCAAGCCCCGCTGCCCCCAGCCCGCGGGCACGGTGCGCAGAAACCGCTCCAGCCCCTCCTGGGCCCGCCGGTCCCGGCACACCACCTTCACCCCGCCGCACAGCCGCACCAGCTTGCAGATGGCCGCGTCCACCACGGGCACCGCCTCCCGGATGGCCCGGTACAGCCCGATCTCCCCCCGTCCCAGGGGCACATATCCGTCTAACTGGAGGAAGGGGTGCCGTCCCGAATCCCGGAGCTGGGCGGCGGCAGCCGCCGCCCCCCGCCCCGTATCCCGCTTCCGTCCGCCCATCAGACCGTCAGCACCCGGCTGGCGTCCTCGAAGATCTTGGCGTAGCCGGAAATGGTGGTGATGGCGGCCCGCTCCAGCTGCCGGTCGATGATCTTGTCATACTCCACCATCACGTCCCCGGCCTTCACCATCTCCAGGGCGTAGTTCTTGTCCAGGCCCAGAATCTTCCCCGCGGGCACGGCGGAGGACCGCAGCACCTTGGCCCCCATGGGCGTCACCATCCGCCCGGTGCCGTGGAAGTCCAGCCCCGCCTCCGGGTCCCGCATCTGCCGCAGGTCCAGCAGCTTGGGCAGGGTGTCGGTGCCCACCAGCAGCGCGTTGAGCTGGTAGGGCTCAAAGTCGTTCCAGAACGCCACCAGATCCTCATAGGTCAGCGTGCCCGCCTTGGCCACGGCGCTGACCTGGGCCGGGTTGCCGTTGCCGTCGCCGTCCACGATCACATGGATGGCGTCCTCCAGCAGCATCCGCCCGATCTGGGCGCCGATCTGCCGCAGGGTCACGGAAAACAGATCCAGCTTCTGGAACCGGATGGCCTCATAGGACGCCACCAGCATCCGCCCCCGCTTGTGGAGCTTCACCAGGTTGTCCCGCGTCCGCACGGTGGTCTGGGGGATGGACGCCCCCTCCTCCACCCGCTTCAGCTCCCGCTCGTCCTCGGGCACCGACATGATGGAGCGGTAGTCCATCCCGTCGATGACCGTCTCGGTGGCGGTGATGTCGGGCAGCACATTGGCCTCCTCCATCCCCGCCTTCACCGCCCGGGCGATATACTCCGGGAACAGCACCGCCGACTGGGCGGTCTTGAAGAACTTCTCCACCACGTCGGACCCCGCGCCCTTCACCCGGATATCAAACCGCTTGAGCTGCCGCTGGTAGGCGTCCAGCCCCTCCAAAGCGGTGCCCCGATACTGCTCGCTGGGATCCAGCTTCTCCAGCACCTGGGTAAAGGACTTCCCCGCCTCGTGGTACATCCCCTTCTCCAGCCTCACATTGTCAAATCTCTGCGCCATCTCCGCATTCCTCCTCAAAATTTTCATGTCCCCGCCCTGCCGGGGGCGTTACTTTTCCCACGTGGGAAAAGTAACCAAAAGGACGCTTAGGGGGTGGCCGCCGGTTCGACTGCGGGCCAAAGGTCGGCCCTCCGTCTCTCAGGACGGCCACCCCCTAAGAACCCCCGTTTTACGGGAGCTATCCCCTTCAAGGGGAGACACCCATCCGGCTACCGCATTTTACGAATGGGCTGTCCTTCTCTTTCCGGCCCACAGGGGCCTCCCTTTCTCCAACACTGAAAGCATACGCTTCTCTTTTCAGCGCCTAAGCAGGCGCTGGCGTACCACCGGGGCGCTGGACTGCGCCCCTCACATACACACCACCGCCGTTTTCGCCGCCGTATCCACCGTCAGCACCAGCCAGCTCACCCCGCCGTCGGCGGATACCTTCACGCCGCCCTTGCCGTCGCAGACCAGCTCCTGCCAGCCCGCCGCCAGCGCCGTCTCCCCGGAGTACGCCACCTCGGCCGCGCCCCGGATCTGCACCGCCGCCGCGCCGCCGCGCACGCCGCCCAGCGCCACGCCGCAGGGCAGATCGCCGTCCTTGCCCAGGCCCACCGCGCCGTTCCCGGTGACCGCCACCGCCATCCCCGGCTTCACGTCCTCCCCAGCCAGGAAGGTGGCCGCCGTCTGGCCCACGCCCTCAAAACAGATATCCATATCCCTACCCCTTTCGCTTCAAAAAGTTATAGAAATCCCCTTTCAGGGCATTTCTCCCGCCCTTCAGCCTTCCCCTTCAAGGGGGGAAGGTGCCCCAGTGCGCACACTGGGGCGGATGAGGGTGCGCTCCAGCGGGGCTCCCAAGGCCCCGCCACCCCGCGCTAAAACACATCCCGCTCCACAAACCGCGCGATCTCCCCCTCCCCCATGGCCATCACGAAATACCGAATCTCGTCCATGGCATGATCAAACTCCTTCCGCACCCGGTCGCCGTCCCCGCCCTCCTCCCAGCGGTACAGCCCGAACTCCCGCGCCGCCGCGCCGCACTCCCGGCAGATGACAATCCGCCCCTCCTTCAGCGCCGACGCCGTCCGCCGAATCCCCTCCAGCACCCGGTTGTCCGCCTTCCGCACGGACCACCCCTCCCGCCGGAGGGCTTCCATAAAGCTGGCCGCGGACGGGTCCACAATCACCGTCTCGATGCACCGATCCCCCGCCAGCCGCCTCAAATCCTCCGCATACTCCCCATCGGTTTTCTGCCGCCCCTCCTCCCGGGCGTCATAGTAAAACTCCCTGACCCTGTACCAAATCCCGTCCCGCTCCCCCCAGAGCCCAAAGGAAGCCGGGTTCCTGGTGCCGTAGTCGCAGGAGATCCGCCACCGCCGGAACTCCCCCTCCGGCGCGGGCGGCATCTCCTCCGGGTCAAAAAAGTCGTACACCAGCCCCTCCGCGGCCACCCACTCCCCCAGCACATACCGCCGGTAAAAGGTGCCCCGGAACATCCGCTCATACCGCTCCCGCACCGCCGGGGACAGCGCCGGGTTGTCCCCCATGGTAAACCGCAAATGCAGCGCCCGCTTCTCCTCCGCCTTGCAGATCCACTCCTTGTAAAACCAGTGCTCCGGCGCCCCCGGGTTGCACGAGAACCACACCCGGGCCCCCTGGACGGAGCACCGCGCCGCCGCCTGCTCCACGAAGGACCGGGGCATGATCGCCGCCTCGTCCAGCAGCACCCCCGCCAGCGTGAGCCCCTGGACGGACGCGAAGCTCCCCTCGTCCCGTCCCCCGAACAGGTAGAAGGTGTTCTCCCTCCCCCCGCCCCGGACGGTGACCTCGTTCCGGCTGACAATCTCCTCCCACCGGAACCCCAGCCCGGTGAGCACCGGCCTGGCCTGTGCCAGCAGATTCCGCCGCACCCCCGCGATGGAAGCC
The DNA here is from genome assembly GCA_949451265.1 of uncultured Eubacteriales bacterium. The sequence goes on from CASTQR010000019.1 coordinate 7,277, forward strand.
GCGCACAGCCCGAATTTCTGCCTCTGGAACCGGGCCATCGCCCACAAAAAGAAGGACACGCTCAGCGCGAACGTTTTCCCTGACCGCACCGCCCCGTCGCAGATGACGGCGTCATACCGCCCGTCCCTCCACCAATCCAGCACCGCCCGCTGTTTCGGTGAAAACACCGGCCCCTTCACGCCCCGTCACCCGTCCCTTCCCCGCACAGCCCGTCCAGGAACGCGCCCAGCTCCCCGTCCCGGCGCTCGTCCATGAGCTCCCGGATCATGGACAAAACCCGCACCTTATCCACAAATTTCGCCTCAAACGTCCCGTTCGCGTTCCGCTTCAGCTCCACCACCCCGGACAGGTCCAGGGCGTCCACCTTGTCCGCCGCCTCCCCGTCCAGAAACGCCAGCTTCACCACGTCATTGTTCTTCCACGCCGCCAACCGCCGCAGCTCCTCCAGCAGCTCCTCCTGCCCCAGCTCCTCCAGCCGCTTCTCGTCCCGCTCCATACCAAACCTCCTCGCGCCCCTCACTGAAACATCCGTTCTGTTGCCCGTCCCAATGCAAGAAACAAAAAAATTCCGGGACAAAAAATTTCTGTCCCGGAACCCTGGCCCGACCACTTATATCTTGCTTTTTCTAAAATGCAGGAAAGACAAAACCCCAACCGGCGTAAAATACGCGCGCCAAAACTCAAACGGAATCAGCATAAAAACCGCGAAAAGCACCACGGAACCCGTTACAATCAAAGCCCCCGCCCCTGCCGCGGCCCGATTCGTCCCATCCTCCGCCCCCCGCTACTTATGGTAATCCGCCCCCTCCTGAATCTTGAACGCCCGGTAAATCTGCTCCAGCAGCATCACCCGCGCCAGATGGTGGGGAAACGTCATGGGCGACATAGACAGCGTCCGCCACGCCCCCGCCTTCACCGACGGGTGCAGCCCATAGGACCCCCCAATCACAAACACCAGATGCTTGCTGGCGCTCCGCGCCCAGTCGGAGATCAGCTCCGCCAGCTCCTCGCTGGACCGCATCCTCCCCTCAATGGCCATCGCCACCACGCTGGAATTGGCCGGGATCTTCCCCCTGATAGCGTCCCCCTCCCGTTCCAGCGCCCCCTGAATCTCCCCCAGCGACGGATTCTTGGGCAGCTTCTGCTCGGGGAGCTCCACCACGTTCAGCTTGCAGTACCCCCCCAGCCGCTTCCCATACTCCCCGCAGGCGTCAGCATAAAACTTCTCCTTCAGCTTCCCCACGCAGATCAACGTAATATCAACCATGTCAAACCTCCATCCACCCCGTGGCCTCCCCCCTGGGCGCACAAACCACCTCCACATCCTTCCCAGCCTCAAACCCGGCCCCCGCCAGCGCCCGCTCCGCGGCCTCCGCCGCCAGCTCCGGCCTGTTGTTCTCCGCCGACAAATGGGCCAGCACCACCCTGGTACACCCCTGCCCCGCCGCCCAAGCCGCCAGCTCCCCGCCCAGCTCGTTGGACAGATGCCCCGCGTCCCCGGCGATCCGCGCCTGGAGCTGCCTGGGGTACGGCCCCTTCCGCAGCATCTCCGGGTCATAGTTGAACTCCCCGATGAGGGTATGGGCCCCCCGCACCCCCGCCCGTGCCTGGGGCGTCACAAACCCCGTATCCGTGCACAGCGCCAGCTTCCGCCGCCCGTCCTCCACGGAAAACCCCACCGGGCAGGCGCAGTCGTGGCTGGTGGCGAAGGTGCCCACCTCCCACTCCCCCACGGCGAACCGCTGCCCCGGCGCGAACACCCGGAACCGCTCCTCCAGCCCCGGCCACCGGGCGCACAGGGCGAAGGCGGTCCCCTCGGCGGTAAACAGCGCCGCCCCGCACTGCCGGCACAGCACCGGCAGCGCCGCCACGTGATCGCTGTGCTCGTGGGTGATGAGCACGCCGGTGATATGCCGCAACTCGATCCCCAGCCCCTTGAGCCCCTGGGCGATCCGCCGGGTGGATATGCCCGCGTCGATCAAAATATGTACCCGCCCGTCGCTGACCACCGCGCAGTTCCCCGCCGACCCGCTGGCCAGCGTCGCCACTCTGAGCATACCTACCCCTCCAAAATTCTCTCTTTCCCACAAACAAGCCGGAAAGGGCCCGGGCCCTTTCCGGCGAATTTCACAATTTCCACACCCTAAGCCTTCCCCCTTCCAGGGGGCGGTGTGTGCCAGTGGCACACGTCCACCGCACGACCGAGCCGAAGGCGATGACGGATGAGGCTCCGTCCAGGCGGCGCACCTCAAAACCAAGCGCGCCCCTTCTCTCACCCCGCCGCCGGCGCCTTCTTCCGCTCCGGATCCGGCACCTCCACCGCCCGGATATCGGCCCCGATCCCGGACAGCTTCCCGATGATGTCCTCATAGCCCCGCTCGATATGCTTCACGTTGGACACCTCGCTGGTGCCCTGGGCGGCCAGCCCCGCGATGATCATGGCCGCCCCCGCCCGCAGGTCGCAGGCTTCCATGGGCGCCCCGGTGAGCTTTTCCACGCCCTCAATGATGGCGATCTTCCCGTCCACCTGGATTTTCGCGCCTAAACGCCGGAACTCCTCGGTATAGCGGTACCGGTTGTCCCAAACCCCCTCGGTGATCACGCTGGTGCCCTGGGCCAGACAGAGCACGGCGGCGATCTGCGGGTGCATATCCGTGGGAAATCCCGGATAGAACATGGTCTTAATATTCGTCCGCTGGAGGGGCCCATGCCGCCGGACGATGAGGGAATCACCCTCCTCCTCCACCTCGGCGCCCATCTCCACCAGCTTGGCGGTGATGCACTCCATATGCTTGGGGATGATCCCGCACACCCGCACCTCGCCCCCGGCGGCGGTGACGGCGGCCATATAGGTGCCCGCCTCGATCTGGTCGGGGATGATGGAGTACTCCCCCCCGTGGAGCTTCTTCACCCCCCGGATCTTGATCACGTCGGTGCCCGCCCCGGTGACCTCGGCCCCCATGGAGTTCAAAAAGTTGGCCAAATCCACAATATGGGGCTCACGGGCCGTATTTTCAATGACAGTAGTCCCCTCCGCCAGCACGGCGGCGAGCATCAGGTTCATGGTGGCCCCCACGCTGGCCACGTCCAGGTAGATCTGGCTGCCCTTCAGCCGCCCGCCCTCGCTCTCGGCGCACATATAGCCGTTCTTGATCTCCACCTCGGCGCCCAAAGCGGCGAAGCCCTTCAAATGCTGGTCGATGGGCCGGGAGCCGAAGTCGCACCCGCCGGGCATGGGCACCTCCGCCTGGCCGAACCGGCCCAGCATGGCCCCCAGCAGGTAATAGCTGGCCCGGAGCTTCCGCCCCGCGTCATAGGGCACCGTCTGGCACCGCACGGCGGAGCAGTCCACCTCCACGGTGGTGCGGTTGATGACCCGGACGCTGGCCCCCAGATCCCGCAGGATCTCCAGCAGCAGGTCCACGTCGCTGATCTCGGGCAGATTCTCAATCCGGCAGGTCCCCTCCACCAGCAGGGCGGCGGGGATGATGCCCACGGCGGCGTTCTTGGCGCCGCTGATCGTTACCTTACCATAAAGCGGCCTTCCGCCGTGAATGACATATTTTTTCAACGTTCAGCACCTCAGATTCCCGGTCAAACCGGCTATACTTCGTATCAGAAGGGGGACGCGTCCCCCCGGTAAAATCAGAACGCGTGAAACGGGCCGGACGCACCCCGCCCATTTTCCATCAATATATTATAGCACCAACGCTAAGTAAAGGCAACCAAAACTTTCCCAGGCCCCCAGTGCCGCCGTCCAAGGCCCCGGCAGCATTTTTCCCCGCCTTTTCTTCCCCGCAGCCCTATTCTGCCCCGATTCCCCCCGGATATTCCCGCGAAAAATGGGAAAACCGCCCGCCGGATTTGCCGCGGACGCAATTCCGCCCCGCAAAATTGTGAATTTTTTGCAAACTCTCTTGCAATGTCCGCCGTTTCGTATTATAGTACCTGTTAGCACTCCACTCATCAGAGTGCTAAACCCGGTTTTCAAAACTATATTTTATTATAGAGGTGTTCACCCATGGCAAAAAAACAATTCAAAGCCGAATCCAAACGCCTGATGGACCTGATGATCAACTCCATCTACACCCACAAGGAGATCTTCCTCCGGGAGATCATCTCCAACGCCAGCGACGCCATCGACAAGCTGGCCTACCTCTCCCTCACCGACGACACGGTAAAGGTGAAGCGTGACCACCTGCGCATCACCGTCACCCCCGACAAGGCCGCCCGCACCCTCACCGTCTCCGACAACGGCGTGGGCATGACCGCCGCCGAGCTGGAGCAGAACCTGGGCACCATCGCCAAAAGCGGCTCCCTCCAGTTCAAGGCGGACATGGACGGGGACAAGGACAAGTCCGACATCATCGGCCAGTTCGGCGTGGGCTTCTACTCCGCCTTCATGGTGGCCGACGAGGTCACCGTGCTCACCCGCCGCCACGGCGAGGACGCCGCCCACTGCTGGAAATCCTCCGGCGCGGACGGCTACACCGTCACCGAGTGCGAAAAGGACGAGCCCGGCACCGATGTGATCATGCACCTGAAGCCCGACACCGAGGACGAGCACTACAGCGAGTACCTGGAGACCAACCGCCTCCAGACCCTCATCAAAAAATACTCCGACTACATCCGCCACCCCATCCGCATGGAGGTGGAGGACTACCGGGAGAAGGAGAAGCCGGAGGACGCCGGGGACGACTACAAGCCCGAGTGGGAGACGGTGGTGGAGGAAAAGACCATCAACTCCATGGTGCCCCTGTGGCAGCGCCCCCGCTCCAAGGTAAAGCAGGAGGAGTACGACGCCTTCTACCGGGAGAAGTTCGGCGACTGGCAGCCCCCCCTGGCCACCATCACCACCTCCTCCGAGGGCACCGTCACCTTCAAGGCCCTCCTGTTCGTCCCCTCCAACACCCCCTATGACTTCTACACCCGGGAGTACGAAAAGGGCCTCCAGCTCTACTCCTCCGGCGTGCTCATCATGGACAAGTGCCCGGACTTGCTGCCCGACTGCTTCCGCTTTGTCAAGGGCGTGGCCGACTCCCCCGACTTCTCCCTGAACATCTCCCGGGAAACGCTCCAGCACGACCGCCAGCTGAAGATCATCGCCGCCGCCCTGGAGAAGAAGATCAAGAACGAGCTGCTCAAGCTGATGAAGGACGACCGGGAGAAGTACGAGAAGTTCTGGGCCGCCTTCGGCCGCCAGCTCAAGTACGGCGTGGTGGACAACTATGGCGCGAAAAAGGAGCTGCTGCAAGACCTCCTGCTGTTCACCACCTCCAAGGAGTCCAAGTTGTCCTCCCTGGCCGAGTACGTGGAGCGTATGCCCGCCGGGCAGGAGCACATCTACTACGTCTGCGCCGGCAGCACGGAGCAGGCCGCCCGCCTGCCCCAGGTGGAGCGGGTGGCGGACAAGGGCTGGGAGATTCTGTACCTCACGGAGGAGGCGGACGAGTTCGTGATGAACGCCCTCCGGGAAGTGTCCGGCAAGCAGCTGAAATCCGTGTCCGACCCGGACGCCCTCCCCGAGACCGACGAGGAGAAGGCGGAGCAGGAGAAGCAGGCGGAGGAGGCCAAGCCCGTGCTGGACTTCGTGAAGGAGACCCTGGGCGACCGCATCAAGGAGGCCCGCGTCTCCAAGATTCTGAAAACCGCCCCGGTGTGCATGACGGCGGACGGCCCCATGTCCCTGGAGATGGAGAAGTACTTCGCCAGGATGGGGGACGCCTCCTCCCCCATGGGCCCCATGAAGGCGGAGCGGGTGCTGGAGCTGAACCCGGCCGCCGCCCCCTTCGCCGCCCTCAAGTCCGCCCTGGACGGGGACGACAAGGAGCGGGCCGCCAAATACGCGGAGGTGCTGTACCACCAGGCCCTGCTCATCGCGGGCCTGCCCATCGACGACCCGGCGGCGTACACCGAGCTGGTGTGCTCCCTCATGAACTGAACAGAACGGCGGGGGAGGGGTTCGCCCCTCCCCTTTTTGCCCCTGTAAACAATATATGAACAGCATATAGTCCCCCTTGACAACGGGGGGGCGCCCCGGCTAATATATGTAAAGCAAATATATCTGGAGGTGATCCCGTGAACGAGGACGAGCGCATCTCAGTTCTCGCCATCTTCCAAACCCTGAAGGCCAAGACCAACCGCCTGCTGGAGCCCGTGGTGCAGGCGGAGGGGCTCACCCCCCTCCAGGCCCGGGTGCTGCTCCAGCTGTGCCGCCAGGACGCCACCGTGGGGGACATCAGCCAGATCACCAGCATGGGGCAGGCCAACGCCTCCTCCCTGTGCAAGAAGCTGGAAAAGGCGGGCTTCCTCACCCGCCGCCGGAGCTGCCCCGACCGCCGGGTGGTGACCCTGTCCCTGACGCCCAGGGGCCGGGAGACCACGGCCCGGCTCCAGCGGCGGCTGGATCGCTATTTAGAGCTGCTCAACGCCCGCCCCAAGGCGGATCAGGAGGAGCTGATCCGGGGCCTGCGGGCCATCGACCAGACGCTGAACTATCTCAACGACCAAATCAAAGGAGAGCAAAACCCATGCTGAAACTGGTAAACATCACAAAACAGTACACCCTGGGCGGGAACACCATCGACGCCCTCCGGGGTGTGGATCTGGAGTTCCGGGAAAACGAGTTCGTGTCCATCCTGGGCCCCTCCGGCTGCGGCAAGACCACCACCCTGAACATCATCGGCGGCCTGGACCGCTACACCAGCGGCGACCTCATCATCAACGGCCGCTCCACCAGGGACTACAAGGACGCCGACTGGGACGCCTACCGCAACCACTCCATCGGCTTCGTGTTCCAGAGCTACAACCTGATCCCCCACCAGACGGTGCTGGCCAACGTGGAGCTGGCCCTGACCCTGGCGGGCGTGTCCAAGGCGGAGCGCCGCCGCCGGGCGGTGGAGGCCCTGGAGCGGGTGGGCCTGGGCGACCAGCTCGACAAGGTGCCCTCCCAGATGTCCGGCGGGCAGATGCAGCGGGTGGCCATCGCCCGGGCCCTCATCAACGACCCCGACATCCTCCTGGCCGACGAGCCCACCGGCGCCCTGGACAGCGAGACCTCCGTCCAGGTGATGGAGCTCTTAAAGGAGGTGGCCCAGGACCGCCTGGTGATCATGGTGACCCACAACCCGGAGCTGGCCCAGCAGTACTCCACCCGCATCGTCACCCTGAAGGACGGCAAAGTCACCGGGGACTCCAACCCCTACCACGCCCAGGAAATCGCCCCCGTCCTCACCGGCAAACAGGCCAAGTCCGCCAAAAAGCCCTCCATGTCCTTCCTGACGGCCCTTTCCCTGTCCCTCACCAACCTGCGCACCAAGATGGGCCGCACGGTGCTCACCGCCTTCGCCGGCTCCATCGGCATCATCGGCATCGCCCTCATCCTGGCCCTGTCCACGGGGATCAACACCTACATCAACCAGGTGCAGGAGGACACCCTGTCCAGCTACCCCATCACCATCCAGGCGGAGAGCACCGACATGACCGCCCTGATGGCCTCCCTCATGGGGGCCCGGCACAACGAGGCCGCCGGCGGCGGGGCGGGCGGCGCGGGCCACGACCCCGACCGGGTGTACGCCTCCACCGTCATGTACGACATGATGGACTCCATGCTCAACGCCGAGACCGAGACCAACAACCTGGAGGCCTTCAAGGAGTACCTGGACAACGGGGGCGGCGGCATCAAGGACATGGCCGCCCTCCACTACAGCTATGACTTCGGCTTCGACATCTACACCCAGGACGAGAACGGGGACATCCTCAAATCCGACGTGATGGCCCTCATGCAGGACGCCATGTCCGCCATGTACGGCGGGGACTACTCCTCCTACTTCGAGCAGATGGGCTCCATGTACTCCGCCATGGAGGTGTGGGAGGAGCTGCTCCCCGGCGAGGACGGCGAGCTTGTCTCCCCCCAGGAGAAAAACCAGTACGAGCTGCTGTACGGCGGCTGGCCCCAGAGCCACGACGAGGTGATCCTCTTTGTGGACGGCAGCAACGAGATCTCGGATCTCATGCTGTACGCCCTGGGCCTCATGCCCCACGACGACATGGAGGAGGCCATGGTGTCCATGTCCAAGGGGGAGACGGTGGACGTGGGCGAGATGAGCTGGAGCTATGAGGAGCTGTGCGCCCTGGACTTCAAGCTCATCCTCCCCGCCGAATACTACCAGCACGACCCGGCCACGGACACCTACACCGATATGTCCCAGACCCAGGCGGGGATGGACTTCCTCTACAACAGCGAGGACGTGGGCATCCGGCTGAAGGTGGCGGGCATCGCCCGCCCGGTGGACGGCGGGCACGGGATGCTGTCCGGCGGCATCGGCTACACCAGCGCGCTGACCCGCTTCGCCATCGAGACCACCGGGGACACCGAAATTTTGAAGGCCCAGCTGGACGATCCCGACACCGACGTCATCGTCAACCTGCCCTTCCCCAAGGAGGACGACGTGGAGCCGGCCGATGAGGAGAAGGCGGAGGCCATCCGGGAGCACCTGTCCGGCCTCACCGCCTCGGAGAAGGCGGCGGCCTACGTGGACGTGATGGGCCAGCCCTCCCAGGAGTACGTGGACACGGTAGTAGACCAGCAGATGGACGGCATGACCCGTCAGGCCATCGAGGACATGATCGTGGAGCAGTACGCCGGGGAGATGGGGGTGGACGGGGACACCG
>CASTQR010000020.1 GCA_949451265.1 uncultured Eubacteriales bacterium
AAAGCGGCATCAAGTACACCGTGTCCATCAGCGAGGACGCGTCCAAGGCCAGCGACGGCGTGAAGAAATATTTCTGACATCACGGGAGCGGATCCTGACCGGGCGGGCGGAAGCCCGCCCGCTTTTTTTGAAATTGAGGAGGTTATAACATGGATTGTACCCAGACCATCCGCGCGCGGCGGAGCATCCGCAAGTACCAGCCCGGCGCCCCGGTGCCCGAGGAAGACGTGAAGCTCATGCTGGAGGCGGCCATGATGGCCCCCAGCGCCCGGAACACCCGCCCCTGGGAGTTCTTCGTGGTGGAGGACCAGGGGCTGAAGGCCAAGCTGCGCTACGCCCACCCCTTCGCCTCCATGCTGGACACGGCGTCCCTGGCCATCGTGGTGTGCGGCCGGCCGGAGGCCCAGGCGGGCAGGGTGGCGGGCTACTGGCCCCTGGACTGCGGGGCGGCGGTGGAGAACCTGCTGCTCCAGGCGGCGGCCCTGGGCTACGGCACCTGCTGGTGCGGCTGCTGGCCCAGCCCCCGGATCGACGCCCTCCAGGAGCTGCTGGGCACCAAGGCGGTGCCGGTGGCCCTCATTGCCGTGGGCGTGCCCGACGAGGACCCGCCCGCCCGGGGCTTCTACGAGCCCGACCGGGTGACCTGGCTGCGGGGCTGAGGGGGGACGGATCGTGGCTGAGAAGAAAACCGTGAAGGCGGAGGCCCCCGCGGTCAGCGGCGTGCTGCCCCGGGCCATCCACCTGGTGCCCCTGGATCACATCGCCGGGTTCGACGTGCGCCCCGGCTTCTACGACATCAACGGCGCCACCGCCATCCCCGGCGGCGTGAACTTCACCGTCCACTCCAAGGGGGCCTCCTCCGTGGAGCTGCTGCTGTTCCACCGGGAGCAGGACGAACCCTTCGCCGTCCTGCCCTTCCCGGAGCACTACCGGATCGGGAACGTGTATTCCATGATCGTGTTTAAGCTGAACATCGAGGAGTTCGAGTACGCCTACCGGGTGGACGGGCCCTACGAGCCGGAGAAGGGGCTGATCTACGACAGGACCCGCTACCTGCTGGACCCCTACGCCAAGGCCGTCACCGGCCAGAGCGCCTGGGGCAAGACCCAGCCCCACGGCCAGCACTACAAGGCCCGGGTGGTGAAGGACGACTTCGACTGGGGCAGCACCCGCAACCCCCTCATCCCCATGGAGGATCTGATCATCTACGAGCTCCACGTCCGGGGCTATACCATGGATCCCTCCTCCGGGGTGGCCCACCCCGGCACCTTCGCGGGGCTCATGGAGAAGCTGCCCTACCTGGAGGAGCTGGGCGTGAACGCCATCGAGCTGATGCCCATCTTCGAGTTTGACGAGATGCTGGACTACCGGGAGGTGGACGGGCAGAAGCTCTACAACTACTGGGGCTATAACACCGTCAGCTTCTTCGCACCCAATACCAGCTACACCGCCTCCACCGAGTATAACCGGGAGGGGAACGAGCTGAAGCGGTTCATCCAGGCCTGCAAGCAGAAAGGGATCGAGGTCTACCTGGACGTGGTGTTCAACCACACCGCCGAGGGAAACGAGATGGGGCCCTTCTTCTCCTTCAAGGGCTTTGACAACAACATCTACTACCTGCTCACCCCGGAGGGGTACTATTACAATTTCTCCGGCTGCGGCAACACCCTGAACTGCAACCACCCCATCGTCCACCAGATGATCCTGGACTGCCTGCGCTACTGGGTGACCACCTACCGGGTGGACGGCTTCCGGTTCGACCTGGCCTCCATCCTGGGCCGGGACGAGAACGGCGCGCCCATGGTGTCCCCGCCCCTGCTCCAGGCCATGGCCTTCGACCCCATTCTGGGGGACGTGAAGCTCATCGCCGAGGCGTGGGACGCGGGGGGGCTGTACCAGGTGGGCTCCTTCCCGGCGTGGAACCGCTGGGCGGAGTGGAACGGCCGCTACCGGGACGATATGCGCCGGTATATCAAGGGGGACGCGGGGCTGGCCCAGGCCGCGGCGCTGCGGCTCACCGGCTCCAAGGATTTGTACGACACCCAGGCCCGGCGGGACGCCTCCATCAACTTCCTTACCTGCCACGACGGGTTTACCCTCCACGACCTGTACGCCTACAACGACAAGCACAACGAGAAAAACGGCTGGAACAACACCGACGGGGCCAACGACAACAACAGCTGGAACTGCGGCGTGGAGGGGGAGACGGACGACCCCGAGGTGAACGCGCTCCGGGAGAGGATGGCGCGCAACGCCATCACCCTGCTGATGTGCTCCCGGGGCGTCCCCATGTTCCTGGCGGGGGACGAGTTCGGCAACACCCAGCACGGCAATAACAACGCCTACTGCCAGGACAACGCCACCTCCTGGCTGGACTGGTCCCTGCTGGAGAAGAACAAGGGGCTGTTTGAATTTTTCCAGTATATGATCCGCTTCCGCAAGGCCCACCGGGTGCTGCGGGCCAACACCAACAACGGCGCCTGCGGCTTCCCCGACGTGAGCTTCCACGGCACCTCGCCCTGGAAGGAGGAGTTCGGCGGCCATGACCACTATGTGGGCGTGATGTTTGCCGGCTGGGAGCGGGAGAGCGGCCCCCAGGTGGTGTACGTGGCCTCCAACGCCTACTGGAACGAGCTGGAGGCGGAGCTGCCCCAGCTGCCCGCCTCCATGTCCTGGCGGCTGGTGGTGAGCACCTGGCAGGAGGAGCAGGGGAGCTATCCCCAGAACGGGAACGCCTTTACCATCGGGCCCCGGAGCGTGCTGGTATTCGAGGCAAAATAGACGGGAGGATCGTGCAATGGACTACGCTGCGGAATCACTGCGGCTGCACTATGAATGGCGGGGCAAGCTGGACACGGTGCCCAAAATGGAGGTAAAGGATCGGGAATCCCTTTCCCTGGCCTACACCCCCGGAGTGGCCCGGCCCTGCCTGGAGATCAAGAAGGACATCAATAAGAGCTACGAGCTGACGGGCCGGTGGAACACGGCGGCGGTGGTCACCGACGGCACGGCGGTGCTGGGCCTGGGGGACATCGGCCCGGAGGCGGGTATGCCCGTCATGGAGGGCAAGTGCGTGCTGTTCAAGGCCTTCGGCGGGGTGAACGCGGTGCCGCTGTGCGTCCGCTCCAAGGACGTGGACGAGATTGTGAACACGGTGGCCCTGCTGGCGGGCTCCTTCGGCGGGGTGAACCTGGAGGACATCTCCGCCCCCCGGTGCTTCGAGATTGAGCGGAAATTGAAGGAGCGGTGCGATATCCCCATCTTCCACGACGACCAGCACGGCACCGCCATCATCGTGGCGGCGGCGCTGACCAACGCCCTGAAGTTGGTGGGCAAGCGGCTGGAGGACGTGAGGCTGGTGCTGTCCGGGGCGGGGGCGGCGGGGACGGCCATTTATAAGCTGCTGCGCTCCATGGGGCTGCGGCACGCTGTCCTGTGCGACATCAAGGGGATCGTGTACCCCGGACGGCCCGATCTGGCGGACGATCCCGCCCTGGCGGAGCTGGCCGATCTCACCCGCCCGGAGATCACTGAGGGCGGGCTGGCGGCGGCGATGAAGGGGGCGGACGTGTTCATCGGCGTGTCCGCCCCGGGGATTGTCACCCAGGACATGGTGCGCTCCATGGCCCCCGGCCCGGTGCTGTTCCCCATGGCCAACCCCACGCCGGAGATCATGCCGGAGCTGGCAAAGGAGGCGGGGGCTGCGGTGGTGGGCACCGGGCGGAGCGACTTCCCCAACCAGATCAACAACGTGCTGGCCTTCCCCGGCGTGTTCCGGGGGGCCTTCGATGTGCGGGCCGCCGAGATCAACGAGGAGATGAAGCTGGCCGCCGCCCGGGCCCTGGCGGGGCTGGTGGGGCCGGACGAGCTGTCCCCGGACTATATCATCCCCGCCGCCTTTGACGGGCGGGTGTGCCCCGCCGTGGCGGAAGCGGTGGCGGAGGCGGCCCGGCGCACGGGCGCGGCCCGGGTATAACGCAAAAAAACAGCGTCCCTGTCCGAAATTGGACGGGGACGCTGCTTTTGCGTTTTCAGGGCGCCTGCCTTCTGCCCGAGGACAGGACGAAGCCCAGGATGGTGCCGCGCAGGCCCACCGGTCATTCGGGCACCCCCGCCCACGGGGCGGGGGCGTCACCGTCTGCCGGAGGACAGGATGAAGCCCAGGAGCGTCCCGCACAGCCCCCCGATGATGTGGGTGAGCTGGGAGATGTTGTCCCGGACGAAGATGGCGTCCCACAGCTCGCCGCCCAGGTAGAAGATGGCCACCAGGATCAGGGTGGTGGGGATGGTGCCGTTCTTCACGCCGCCGAAGGAGGACAGCAGGATCATCATGAACACGATGCCGGAGGCCCCCAGCAGGGCGGTGCCGGGGAAGAAGATGAACTGCACCAGCCCGGACACCAGGGCGGTGAACAGGATGGCCAACAGCACGTTCCAGCTCCCAAACCGGTCCTCCAGGTTGGGGCCCAGCACTAAGATCAGCACCATATTGCCGATGTAGTGGGCGTACCCGCTGTGGCCCAGCACATGGCCGAAGAAGCGGAAGAAGCCCAAGGGGTCGGCCAGCAGGGAGCAGCGGTAGACGGAGCATAGGTTGGCGTTGACCCAGCCGTTGGTAAAGTGGTTGGCCACCAGCGCCAGCAGGGAGATGAGGGCGAAGGTGAGGGCCACGGGGGCGTTGTAGGAGATCTTCATGGTGGGGCGGTGCATATCATCGCGGGCCATAGGGGTCACCTCGTGGTAAAAAATACGGTCAGCCGGATCCTTGCCTCCGGCTGACCGTATTATAACCGTTTTTCCCCAAAAAGGGAAGGGAAATTTATTCGCCCAGGGGGAGCAGGTCGTGGCGGGCGGGCTGAATATCCTCCCCCTTGGTCTGGGGCAGTTCCTCCGCGGGACGAGCGCCGCCGGGGACAGCGTCCTCCGGGACGTCCTCGCCGTGGTAGACCTTGCCGCCGTCCACAGGGGTGGGGATGGGCTCGCCGTCCTCGGTGACGGCGGGGGCGGTTCGCTCCTCGGGGGCCACGGGATCGGGGGCGGGGCCTTTGACGATCTCATCTGTCAAGGTGTCCAGTGTTCCCGTGAACAGCCGCGCCCGGATGGCGTCGCCGTCGGGGTCAAGCTGAGCCAGCTTGGCCAGGATGCCGTCGGGGATGGTCTGGCCGTTGCTGTAAAGGTCTACCCCCAGACAGTTGGCGGTGACGTCTACGCCGATGCCGCAGGAGAGCCCGGAACCGTCCAGCGCGTTGGTGACAGGATCCATCAGGCTGTCCAGGTAGGCGTGGCTGTACTTGGCGTACTGGAAGGACACGTCATCGCCGCACCAGCCCTTGACCTGCTCCTCCAGCTCCGCGTTGCGCTCGTTCCCCACAATGGCCACGTGCAGGGTCTCCCAGTCGATCCAGGCCCCGGCGAACCAGTCGGGGTAGGCGTCCGCGGCGTTTTCCCCGTACATACCCATCCCCTTCATCAGCTTGTCGTACTGGTCGGCGGCGTGCTCCTGGACGGGGACATCGCCGGTCTTGTCCCCGCCGGTGCCGTCGCCGATATAGGCCCCGCCGGGCTGGATATTGCCGGGCTGTCCCTGGTCGGACACATCGATCTCCCCCGCCGGGGCCTTCAAGTCCCCCTCGGTGGTCAGCGTGCCGCCCTCCAGCACCGTATAGCTGTGCAGGGGCGGGTTGACGGCCCGGTACACCGGGCAGGCCCCCAGCACCAGCGCCGCGCAGGCGGCGCACGCCGCGATGGTTTTCCAGCGGAACCGGGGCTTTACCACGTTGCTCCCGGCCTCCAGCACATAGTCCTCGTTTACATCCCCGATCAAATTCAAAAGTTCGTGGTTTTTCATAGTTCAAATCCCTCCTGTTCAAGATGGGCGCGCAGCCTCTGCCGCAGGCGGTGGAGCGTGGTGGTCACCTGGGTCTTGCTCATGCCGAACTGTTTTGCCAGCCGCTCCACGCTGTCCAGATACCAGTACCGCCGCAGGAACAGGCTCCGGTTCCGCTGGGGCAGATCCGCCAGGAAACCGTCCAGCGCCGCCCGGAACGCCTGCCGGTCCAGCGCGCCCTCCGGCGTCTCACCGCCGGACACCACCTCGCTGAGCTCGTCCAGGGCCAGCTGCACCTGCCCGCCGCCCCGCTTTTCGGCGGCCTGCGCCCGCCGGACGGACAGCGCCAGGTTCCGGGCGATCCGCCCCGCGAAGCCCTTCAGCGACCGGGGCCGCTGGGGCGGGATGGACTGCCAGCACTTCAGCCACACGTCGTTGACGCACTCCTCCGCCGCCCCCGGGTCGTCCAAAATGCCGTTGGCGATGGCGGCGCAGTAGGCGCCATATTCCCGGCTGGCGGCTTCGATGGCTCCCTCGTCCCGGGCCAGGAACAGCCCGATGATCTCGTTGTCGTCCATGGTTCTCAACTCCTTGAAAGGCCCTTCACCCATAAAGACGCGGTTTGGCGGCGGAGGTCACAGGGGGGGAAGAAAAAACCTTTCCCCCTCCGCGGAAGGGGAAAGGCTTTTTCCTTTAGGTGTCCCAGGTCAGGGGCTTGCCGTCCCTGTCCAGCAGGGGGCACAGCCCGCCGGCATAGCCGGAGTGGACGAACAGGTACTGCACGCCGGTGGCGGTGTCCAGCAGCACCTTCCGCACATCG
The DNA here is from genome assembly GCA_949451265.1 of uncultured Eubacteriales bacterium. Next base: position 6,648 of record CASTQR010000020.1, read on the forward strand.
CTGGACAGGCCGTTGCCCTCCGACTGGATGATTTGGAAGCGTTCGCTTTTTGCCATGGAAATCCTTCCTTTCTCATGTGAATCAGGCTATATTATACAGTGCATACATAGCCTGTCAACAAAGCCCCGGCGTTCTTTAGAAATTCTTAATTCTGAGCCGGACGCTGGAAAACACCAGCAGGGACATCGAAATCAGCATGACCACGCCGTTGGCCCGGACCGCCCAGTCGGGCAGGGTGAACAAGATCCGTCCCGCCGTCCACAGCAGAACCGACGAGACCAGTGTCAGGAGGCTTACAAACCGCAATTTTTTCATAAAATATTCTCCTTTGGAATCAGCGCCGCCAGATCGGCGGGCAGGGGGGCGGCAAAGGCCAGCCGTTCCCCAGTGATGGGGTGGGCCAGCTCCAGCTTCCACGAGTGGAGGGCGGGGCGGGGGATCAGCGCCCGGTTTTCCGCGCCGTATAGGAAGTCCCCGGTGAGGGGGCAGCCGATGTGGGCCATATGCACCCGGATCTGGTGGGTGCGGCCCGTGTCCAGGGTGAGCTCCACCAGCGTCCGGGGGCCCAGGGGGCGCACCACCTTATAATGGGTCCGGGCGGGCTGTCCGTCCGGGCGCGCCTCCCGTTTGGTGAGGGAGCCCTCCGCCCGGCCGATGGGGGCGTCAATTACGCCGGAGGGGGCGGGGGGCGCGCCGTCGCACACCGCCAGATACACCCGGCGGAAGTCCCCGGTGTGGAGCTGGTTTTTCAGCCGCTCCTGGGCGTGGGGGTGCTTGGCCACGGCCAGCAGGCCGGAGGTGCCCTTGTCCAGCCGGTGGACAGGGTGGAAGTCGGACTCGTCCCCGGACTTTTGGTAATAATCCAACAGGAAATTACCCAGGGTATCGTCAAAGTGGCCGTGACCGGGGTGAACCAGCACGCCGGGGGCCTTGTTCAGCACGATCAGATCCCCGTCCTCGCACACGATATCCAGCGGGCCGGGGGCGGGCACTACCCCAGAGGTGGGCTGGGGATCAGTCAAACGGACGGAGAGGGTCTGCCCCTCCCGTACCCGGACGCGGACGTTCACCCGCTGGCCGTCCAGGGTGATGCCGTCCTCCAGCCACTTCACCCGGCGCAGGACCGTGCCGGACAGCCCCAGGGTGCGGCGCAGAAGGGTATTCACCTCCCGCCCCGCCAGCTCGGGGGTGACGGTCAGGGTGAGGTAGCGGGCGCTCACAGCTTCTTGGACAGGTACAGGCAGGCGATGAGCCACGCCACGGCGTACACCGCGATAACGCTCAGCACCGCCATAGCCGCCGCATGGCTTACCGCCACCAGCACGAACAGGGAGGCCGCGGCGGCGAAGAAGGTGAACATCCCGGCGAACTGGAAGGCCTGGTTGATGATGGTTTTCTCCCGCTCGTCCTGCTCCTGGATCTTGGCCTTCTTCCGGGCCGCCGGGTTGGACAGGAGATAGGTGGTGCGCACCAGCAGGAACACCGAGCCGATGCAGATGCCGCTGGCCCCGCCCAGATAGAAGCCCCGGGCGAAGTCGGGCAGGACATCGCTGCCGTCGATCAAGAGGAAGTAGCAAAGGATGCCCACCAGCCCCACCGCCAGCAGGCCGAAGCCCACCCAGCGGCGGCGGCGCAGGGATCGCTCAAAGTCGGACGTGTCGAAGATGTGCATTAACATGGGAAGCCCTCCTGATTACCGGCCCAGCAGCCGGACCTTGAACGCGTGGAATTTGTCGAACAGGGGCCGGGTCTTGGGGGAGCCGCAGAGCAGGGCGATCAACAGCACCCCGCAGGCCGCGCCGCCGAGGAAATGGGCCGCGTGGCCCGCCGCGCCCTCCAGCTCCAGCACGTTTCGGGCGAAGGTGGAGATGAACAGCAGGGTGACGCCCACGAAAAAGGCGGGGGTGATCCGGAACCTACAGTCGCGCCTCATGATGTTTCCTCCTCAAACAGAAAAATATCCTCGATGGTCAGGTCAAAGTATTTGGCGATTTTGTGGGCCAGCAGAAGGGAGGCGTTGTAGCGCCCGCTCTCCAGCGAGATGATGGTCTGCCGGGTGACGGCCACCGCCTCCGCCAGCTCCGCCTGGGAGATCCGCCGGGCCTTGCGCAGCTCGGCGATGCGGCTTTTCATGTCGCTCCTCCTTGTTGTTTTGGTTTGCCCTCCGGAGAATGTAAAGTTTGCTTTACGAGTTGAGTATAGCACGCTTTACATTTCGTGTCAAGCGTGTTTTACATTCTCCCGGAAAAATTTTGCGGGCCCGGCGGTTTGTCCCGCCCAATTCCGTCTTGTCAACGGGGGCCGGGTTTGCTATAATGGGGAAAAGCGCCTCAGGGCGCGGGAATCACTTTGATCGGCGGTGCTGTCTATGTCTATTAAGGATAAGCTCACATCCATCCTGTTCGGCTCCAAGGAGGCGGCCCCCAGCCAGGAGGAGGCCCGCCTTGAGGCCCAGGCCCAGGAGGAGGCGCCGGAGTCCTCCCCCTTCCCCGCGGAGGATCCGGCCCTGGTCAAGCTGTCCGCCGAACACCCCCTCCAGCAGCTCTACACCATCCGGCGGCGGGAGCGGGGCTACCTGCCCTCCCCCCGGCTTTGCCTGGACGAGGAGGGGATCCTGCCCCCGGAGGTGCTCCAAAAGGAGAAGCCCCGGCTCCAGGGGGCGCTGCGTACGGCGGCGGCCTTCCGGCTGAAGTCCATCCAGAACCAGAACAAGAACGCCGAAAAGGCCCGGCAGAAGAAGGAGGCCAAGGGGGAGGACGGGGAGGAGCCGGAGAAGAAGCCGGAGGGGCTGGATGCCCACCCCTGGATCTTCCTGTCCGCCGACAAGCTGCACGCCTGGGTGCTGGTCTTCCCGCCCACGGGCCAGGGGCGGGAGCTGACCCGGGAGCTGCTCCACCAGGCGCTGGAGGACCAGGGGATCACCTACGGCCTGGACGAGCGGCTGGCGGACCGGCTGGCCCACGATGAAAACCGCTATTTCAACCTGTTCCTCATCGCCAAGGGCAAGCCCGCCTTTGACGGCAAAAACGGGAACATTGTGGACTACGTGCCCCGGGTGATCGAGCGGGTGCTCCAGACCGACGAGTTCGACCAGGTGGACTACACCGCCCTGAACCTGATCCACAACGTGAAGGAGGGGCAGGAGATCTGCCGCCTCATCCGCCCCACCGAGGGGGAGCCGGGCCGCACGGTGCTGGACCAGGAGATCCCCGCCAAGAGCGGCAAGGCGGTGCCCCTGCCTAAGGGCCGCAACACCGAGATCAGCGCGGACGGGGACGCCCTGCTGGCCTCCGTGTCCGGCCACGTGGAGTTCACCGGGCGCAGCTTCCAGGTGAAGCCCGTGCTGGAGATTCCGGGGAACGTGGACTTCTCCACCGGGAACATCAAGTTCCTGGGGGATGTCAGCATCAAGGGGGACGTGCTCACCGGGTTCACCGTCCGGGCCATGGGCAGCATCTGGGTGGGCGGCGTCATCGAGGCGGGCAGCACCGTGGAGGCCGGCGGCGACCTGACGGTGGTGAAGGGCATTCTGGGGGACGGCACCACCACCGTCCGGGCCCACCGCTGCATCTTCTCCAAATACATCGAGAACGCCACCATCTACGTCCGGGAGAATTTACAGACCGACGCCATCATCAACGGCAGCATCTACTGCGACGGGGAGGTCATCGTGCGCTCCGGCCGGGGTACCATCATGGGCGGGCGGATCTGGGCCGCCAAGAAGGTGAGCGCCACCGCCGTGGGGGCCAGGTCCGAGTGCCGCACAGCCATCGCCCTGGGGGGCCTGCCCTGCACCAACTTCGAGCGGGAGCAGGTGCGCAAGGAGCTGAAGGAGCTGGAGATGGAGCTGGAAAAGCTGGAATGCCAGCTGGACAGCCCGGTGAAGGCCAGCCTGCTCAGCAAGGTGCGGGTGAAGCTGAACACGGCGGAGCTGCGCCTCCAGCAGCTGGAGGAGGATCTCATCGACATCAAGGCGGAGCTGAAGGATCGGGGCGAGGACGGGCGGCTGGAGTGCGGCGTGGCCTACGCCGGGACGGAGATCAGCATCGGGGACGAGATCACCCGTCTGCGGCATGAGGAGCACCAGTGCGTGGCGAAAATGGTGGCCGGGGAAATTCTGGTGATGTAGCCCCGGCCAAGCAGGAGAGAGGAGGGCTGGCATGGATCGCGTATTTCCCCGGGAGGAGCTTTCGGCCCTGCTGGACGAGATCACCCGGGCCATTACCCGGCGGGAGGCCGGGATCTGCCTGAGCCTGATGGAGACCGCCCCGGAGGGGCCGGAGGACAACCCCGGCACGGTGTATATCACCTTTGAGCGGGGGATGGACGGCTTTTTGTCCGTCTGCGCGGACGAGGCGCTGTTTGTCCGGCTGGCCCAGGGGATGATCGGCACCGACGACCTTCCCCCCGAGGTGGTGGAGGAGGTGGCCAAGGAATATTTGAACGTGCTGGGCGGCCACGTGCTGTCCCGGCTGTTTCAGGCGGTGGGGCTTCCCGCCCGGTTCAGCGTCCCCGGCTTCCGCCGGGGGGCCTATGTGCCGGAGGATCTCGGGGAGCATATCGTGCTGGACTACACCGGCGACCAGGGGGAGCGGCTGCGCCTGCTCCATCACATACCCCTGGGAGCAAGATTCTAAACGATGATTTGGAAAGAGGGTTGTTTACGATGAAAAAGAAGGTCATGGTGGTGGACGACTCCCGAGTGACGGAGATCCAGATCTGCAAGCTGCTGGAGGGCACCGACTACGAGGTGGCGGCCTACTGCGAGAACGGCGAGGAGGCCATCGCCCGCTATGCCGAGGTGGAACCGGACGTGGTGACCATGGATATCATCATGCCGGGGATCGACGGGCTGGAGACCGCCCAGGTGATCCTGGAGGAACACCCGGAGGCCCGGATCGTCATGGTGTCCTCCCTGGCCTACGACGATACCATCGACGAGGCGGACTGCGTCGGCGCCAAGGGGTTCCTCTACAAGCCCCTGGAGCGGCAGACGTTTTTGGAGGCGCTGGAGCAGGCCCTGGTCTGATCCTCTGTCCGGACTGCATCAGATCATAAATAGAATAGGAGCGTGCCCGCCATGTCCCAGCCCATGACCCCCGCCGCCGTCCACAAGCAGTATGACGAGGCAATGACCGCCTTCCGGCGGCAGATCACCGACGCCGCCGCCCGGATCGCCTTCGGCCGGGAGGCCGATGCCTTTATGCGCCAGTGCGCCTGCGGCGTGTGGCGGGCCGACCAGGGGATGACCCCCCGCCACGTGGAGTATTACAACGCCATTTACGCCAAAGGGAACCCGGTGCCCACGGTGCTGTACTGGGAGCTGGCCTCTCTGGTGGAGGAGTACGACCGCTTTGTGCTGCCCAGCTTTTTCCGCCGCCTGGTGAAGGCGGACCTGGAGCGGGGAACCCATCAGAGCCGCCGCTTTGTGGACACCTTCACCCTCATGCTGCTGCTGTTCGCCGCGGTGGACGGCAAGGTCAGCGAGGCGGAGGCGGGGTTTGTCAACGCCTGCGCCGATTCCCTGTCCACCTTCTGCGATCAGGCGGGGGTGCGGGGCGGCAAGTCCGGGCTGGACGTGAACGAGTTTGTGGCCCGCCGCACGGACGGCAAGCCCGTTCCCACCGGGAGGCCGGAGGACGAGGCGGTGTCCCCTGCCCCGGCCAAGACGGAGGCGGCGAAAGAGGAGGAGGCCCCCAAGGAGCCGGAGCCCACCCTGGAGGAGCTGCTGGCGGAGCTGGACAGCCTGTGCGGGCTGGACAAGGTGAAGGAGGACGTGAAGGGCCTCATCAATCTGGTGAAGGTGCGCAAGCTCCGGGTGGATGCGGGGCTGCCGGTGCCCCCCATGTCCCTGCACCTGGTGTTTATGGGCAATCCCGGCACGGGCAAGACCACCGTGGCCCGGCTGCTGGCGAAAATTTACCACGCCGTGGGCGTGCTGTCCAAGGGGCAGTTGGTGGAAGTCGATCGGTCCGGCCTGGTGGCCGGGTTTGTGGGGCAGACCGCCCTGAAAACCCAGGAGGTGGTGGACAAGGCCCTGGGTGGGGTACTGTTCATCGACGAGGCCTACGCCCTGGCCAACCAGGACAACGCCAACGACTTCGGCCGGGAGGCCATCGAAGTGCTGCTGAAGGGGATGGAGGACCACCGGGACGACCTGATTGTCATCGTGGCGGGGTATACCGATTTGATGGGGAACTTCATTCACGCCAACCCCGGGCTGGAGAGCCGGTTCAACAAATATTTCTATTTCGAGGACTACGACGGGAAGCAGCTGGCGGAGATCTTCCGCTCGGTGTGCAAAAAGAACGGGTATGCCTTGGATGAGGAGACGGACAAGGCCGCGGCGGAGGCGTTCCAGGTGATGTACGACCGGCGGGACGAGAATTTCGGCAACGCCCGGGACGTGCGCAACGTGTTCGAGGCGGCGGTGGCCCGTCAGGCCAACCGGGTGGCGGCTATGGAGGCGCCTGGGAAGGAGGATCTGATGGCGCTGACGGTGGCAGATCTGGATCTGGAGGAGGACGAGGCGGAAAATTCGGAAAAACAGGGGGAATGACCCCTTGCGCTTTGGGGAGGAATGTAGTATAATACCTCCTGCGCGCCGGTGTGATGGAATTGGTAGACGTGACGGACTCAAAATCCGTTGGGCTAATCCCCCGTGTGGGTTCGAGTCCCACCACCGGCACCAAACCCATATAATCCGAACCTTTTTCCGATAGGGGATGGGTTCGGATTATTGGTTTTCTTTGACCGATACGAAAGCACCCACTTCCGAAACGGGGTGGAGCGGAAGCCGACCTCGAAGCCGAGAGGCCCCCGGAAGAAGAAAACTTTGTGATAAAAGTGGCGGCATATTGCTAAATGCAAATGCCGCCGCTTTTAATTATTTCCTTTTGTTTTGGTTACTGGAATTGGCACTTTTTGATTTTGATAAAATAGCATTTGCACAAAGCTGGGTTAGCGGCTCACCAATAGCTGCTTTATAGTTAAAGCCCAACAACTGAATGGCTTTTAATGTGTCTACACTAATCAATTCTTTAATCTGTTCAAATGTTTCTATTGGTGCATTAGGACTCATTACTTTTAAGAGTTCCAGAAGTTTTTCGACTGTCCTATGCAAATGTTGTATATCATCATCACTTATTGCAATTCGCTCAATCTCATTTTTATAAATCTGGGCTATGCGGACAGCTTCTTCACGTTCAGAAATAAGTTCGTTTACAATTTCATCATAGGTTGCACGAATTTTTTCAGCGTTTTTTTCATCTCTTATGGCCTTAATACGGGAGTTGATAGCGGTTGCTGTACCCTTTACAGCTAAAGTAGTTAATGAAGTTCCCAACTCAACCAAAGGCTCTACATAAATGCTGTCCATTGTATATCCTCTCCTAACAATAATTTCTGACAGGATTCTACACCAAATCCTCGAATTTGTAAAGCAAAAAAGGGCGGACGCAGCCGTTTCCACGGTGCGCCCGCCCTTTTCGTCCTTATCCTCTGTTGTCCTCCTGTTTTTCCGCTTCCCGCCGTTTTTTCCATTCGGCAAACTCCCGCTGGCCCTCCTCGCTTTCGTAGAAAGCAAGAATATCAGGCATGAGACAGCGGGCGATAGCCTCAATCTGATACTGGGGAATGTCGGTATGATTGATTAGCTTTTTCCGTCTGCTCAAGTGTTGCCTCCATTTCTTCCATATTCAATTTTCAAGGTGCAAGTGCGGTTCACCGCTGATAGTCCTTTGGCTGGCGCTGCCCCCTTTGCTGTTCCCTCAACGCCTGTCGTATCTCCGGCGGTATGCTGTTCACAAACCGCCGGAGCTGTTCGTTCTCCCTTTTCAGCATGAGCACTTCCATCTGCTTCTGTATGCTCTTTTCGCTGTTGACCTGCTTATGCAAGCCTTTGTTCTCCTGGGTCAGATAGTCAATGGTGGCCTGGTACTTCTGCATCTGCCCCAGGTGCTGTTCCAACCGGGAGAAGTACGGCCCCACCAGTTCCAGAACCTCGTCCCGCTTCTTCCCGGCGTTCAGTACGCCGATTTCAGAAATGGCCTTTTCGATGGCCCGCTGCTGGCGGGTGAGGTCGATAGACTGCTTGAACAGCCAGGTGGGGATATGCTTACGCTTGGTGACAATGGCGCTCTCGCCCCGCTGGAGGCCGGGGAACGCCCGGTTCATATGGGCGTGAAATTCGTCCTGCCAGCGGGATAACTGCGCCCGGTTGCCCAAAATCTCCTTGGCGGACAACCGCCCGTCCTTGGTGATGGGAGTGAAGCACAGGTGGAGATGGGGCGTTTTCTCGTCCATGTGAACCACAGCGGAGAAGATATTGCCCCGGCCCACCTTCCGCTCCATGAACGCCGCCGCCTCGGTGAAGTAGGCTTGTACCTCCCGCCTGCTCCTGCCCGTGAAAAAGTCTGGGCTGGCGGTGATAAGGGTGTCCACAAACATGGTGCTGTCCTTCCGGGTACGGCACCCCGCCGCCTTGATCCGGCTGTCGATTTCCCGGCGATACTTCTGCGTGGGCCGGATGATGTGAAAATTGTCCCTGCTCCTGCTGGTGTCAATGTCCGGGTTGCTGGCGTACTGCTCCTTGGTGCGCTCGTGGTGGGCTTCCAGCGCCCCGGCTGGCCCCGCCTTGCGTTT
>CASTQR010000021.1 GCA_949451265.1 uncultured Eubacteriales bacterium
AGGCCCGGTCGATGATGGAGTTCACCAGCCGGATGGCCGGGGCGGCGTCCGCCTCGTCCTCGTCCACCGTGACGCTCTGGCTTCCGGCGGCGCCCAGGGCGGACGCCCCGTACTGCCCGCCGATGAGGTCCCGCTGCATCTCCTCGATGGCCCGCATGGCCCCCTGGTTGCTGTACAGGTTCTGTACCGCCCGCTCCACGGCGGCGGTGGTGGCGATCAGCGGGATCACCCGGCGGCGGGTGATGGCCCGCACCTCCTCCACCGCCACAAAGTTCAGCGGGTCGGCCATGGCCAGGTGCACGTCGGTGCGGGTGGCCTTCACCGGCACCACCATGTGCTTTTTCGCCACGTTCTTGGGCAGGATCTGGGCCATCTCCGACGGGATGGACAGGGAGTTCAGATCCACGTACTCCACGCCCAGCTGGTTCATCAGCGTGTCGATGAGCTGCTTTTCCGTGATAAACCCGTGGGCTTGCAGCACCGTGCCCAGCCGCTCGCCGCTGCCGGCCTGGAGCTCCAGCGCCTGCTTGAGCTGCGCCTCGCTGATGGCGCCGCTCTCCACCAGCATATCGCCCAGCCGGTTATATTTCATTGCCATGGCTCCGCCCCCTAAGTCGTTTCTTGTGTGTTGGGATTCAGCCACCGGACGGAAAATGTGACCGGGCCGGCCGAAAGCTCCCCATCCGCCTGCTCTACCGTCAGCTTTACCTCAAACAGGTCACCTGTGCGCGTGATTGTCAACCCATTTTCCGGGATGATATACGCCCCGTTCCCATAGGAACCGCCGGGCAGCACCGGATAGTCGTTGGCGTAAAGCCGCCCATTATCGATCCGCAGCTTTGTCTCCGTGTCGGTGTTGTTATAGCGTTCGCTGTGGTACACCAGCACTCCGTCCGTTGGGGTGCTGATCGGCCCCTTGGCGTACCGCAGCTCGTCCGACAGGGCGTTGCTCAGGGAGACCGCCAGCACCTCCAGCTCCGACTGGGCGGTGAGATCCTGGTAGCTGTGCACGGCCAGGCCCAGCCCCGTGTTCACCAGCAGCCCCAGCAGCACCAGAATGGCCACCCCGCACAGCATTTCCACCAGGGTCAGGCCCTGGCTGTCCTTCCATTTACGGATCACCGGACGCGCCCCCCTCTCCCGGCAGGCGGTAGGAGTACATCCCCTCGCTGCCGTAAAGGCCCACCTCAATGGACTTTGACGCCGCAGACGTGCCCGCCTTTTCCACCGTTACCGCGGCGCTTTCTGCCGGACCGTCCTGCTTCTCCGCCGCGGTCAGGACTTCATAGTATTCCTGATCCGCCGCCCGGGTTTCCCGGCCCATCTCCGCCGCCGCCATACAGCAGGTGAACAGCAGCGCCACCGACAGCGCCGCGATCAGGATGGAGGCCAGCAGCTCCACCAGGGTCTCGCCCCGGCTGTCTCTCAGCTTGCGCCCCATCATTTGGCCTCCTCCCGCGTGATCTGGCTCAGCTTCCACTTAGCGGCAGTACAGGGTATCGTAGGCTCTCCAGCAGTCGTATTCTTGCTTTCAACCAGCTTCGGTTCATCGCTATTGATAAGCAGGACAGCATGCATTATGTAAGTATTATCATCCACCAGGCTTGCCTTCAGGTCTATCCTGTACGGGTTGCTGGTTTTACACAGCTCCACCGTGATTTCCACCGATTTTGCCAGCCAGGTGCCGTTGTCCGGCGTTACCGTAAGGGTTACAGTATGTGGATCCACAGTTAATGTGCTTGGTTTTGTCCCGTAAAAATGGCTATGTGAGCCCACTTCAGAAAGCGTGACATCCTGCTTGTCTTTCCATCCATAATAGGCGAACACCTTGTCCAATTCCTTCACTATGGGCAGGACATTTGGTACTTCTGTGAAATCCCACCCCGTAATCTCTCCGTCCGCCGGGGTATATGTGTGTTCATAACGATCCCCGATGTAAATTGCGTCCGTCTCATTATCGTATTTGTATAACTGTTCTACCTTAGTATTAACGGTATATTTCGCCGTATACTTCGCCGCCTCCAGCTCATCGCACACCAGCCGCAGCGCCGACGACAGCGTCAGGTACTTCTGCTGTTCCTCCCGGTTGGCGCGGCTTTTCCCGGCGTTGGACGCCGCCGCCATCAGCACCGACGCCCCCACCATGGCGCACACCAGGAAAAACAGCAGCGCCAGCAGGATGGACGCCCCGCGCTCACTGCGCAGCTTGTCACGAAGTTTTCCCACGGGGCGTCCTCCTTTCTTCCGCTGGGGCCGCCGCTTACGCGCCGTCCCCGTCCTCCCCGTCCCGGCGCTTCTCCTCCGGGACGGGGCCTGTCCCGTCCGTCTTTCCGCTCTCCTGACCCTGTCTTGGTTCCGGCTCGGGGAGCGGCTTCCCGGCCTGCGCTTCCGGTTCGGCCTCCGGCGCTTCGGCGGGCGCCGCCCCGGTCTTGGCTTCGCCGCCGGGTTCCTCCGTCTGCTCCGGGCCTCCGCCTCCCTCCGGGGGATCAGGTTCCTCCGGCTCGGGCTCGGGCGGCATCTCTACCACTACCGTTACCTCGTGGTTACTTGTAACGGATTCGGTGGCATCCTGGCCGTCCGCATCCTTGACCGCAACCTTCTGCGTCAGCGTCACCGTCATCTCCACCGTGACCTTGCTGCCGGGGGCGCAGCCCGTCACCAGCACCACGTCATGGTTGTCCGTTACTTTTACCATGCCCTCGCCCTCTCCGGGCTTTGGCGTCACGATTCCCGTCACACTGACCTCAATCCCCTCGGGGCGGTTAAAGGTGATCCGCATCCCGGGCTGGGCTTCTTCGCCCTCTCCCGGCTGCTCCGGCTCCTCCGGCTCGATCTCCGTCACCTCCGGCTCCACCATGCAGATCTGCAAGCTGCTGATGTCGGAATACTCCACAAGATCCCCCGTCTCCGATTTCTCGCCGTAGGTATACACCACGTTGATGCCCAGCAGCGCCGTCTGGCTCTCGCCGTCCTTCCGCTCGGCCACGCCCGTCAGATCCAGGTAATAGCCCGCCTCCTGGCCCGCCGCTGCCTCGTCAGCCGTCACTTCCTCCAGCGACACGCTCGCCAACAGGTTATTGCTGACGTACCCGCACGCCCCGGTATTGATGGCCAGCTTCTCCAGCACCTCCGGCTTCAGCTCCAGCCCCTCGTCGTCGCACAGGATCAGGGGCACCCGCCGCGACTCCCCGGGGAACAGGCACACCACCGGCTCCTCGGCCCTCACCCGCAGCGTGGCGCTCACGTGGACGCTGATGCCCAGCGTGTAGCTCTCGCCGCCCGGCCCCGGCTCGGTATACTTCACCCAGATCTTCTCCAGGCCGGTCTCCTTCGCCGCCACGTGCAGCGTGCATTTCCCGTTGGTGTCCTGAATTCCCGTCACAGGGTTTCCGTTTCCGTCCACGAAATACGCTTCCGCATTGCTGGGCGGCGTCTCAATCATCCAGGTGCCTCCGTGCGCCACATGCTCGCTCAGCGTCAGCTTATCCTCCTTGGGCTCGGCGCTGAACAGGTTCAGCGTAATGGGCTCGCCGCCCTTTTCGCGCTCAATGCCCAGCAGCGGCCAGTTGCCGTAGTGGACGTTGATCTGCCCGCCCTCCCGGGTGAGGATGGTGGGGAAGGGGTAGTCCAGCCCCCGCAGCTTGTCCTTCGTGCCGTAGCTGTACTTGCCGGGGATGCTGAACCCCTCCTCGGTGGTGGTGACGCGTTGGAATTTGACGCCGGACTGGTTCAGGGCGGCGTAAATGTCTTCCCATGTATCCGTTCCTTCTTTGGACTTCTTAATTTCGCCGACCCCGGACAGCTCCCTGTAGGTGAGGGCCATGGGATAGAAGGGCGGATCGGACGCAGGAGGCGTAGTGGAACACACAAACGTATTGTTCTCCTCCTTCAAAAACCAGCCCGCAAAAGTGACCTTCTGCTGATCGCCAGTCTGAATGCTACTGTTCTTTAAGTCCGCTTGAAAAATCGGCGTTCCCACCACAGGTAGATTATTACTTGTCAGTTTGTCATCCTTGTGTCCGTAATAGCCCTTGCTTCTTGTCCAAAGGCGGGAGTATGTTTTGTTACTACCAGCGCTAATTGTAAAGCCATCTCTCACATCATTAGGCTCGAGCTCCACTGTTTCCTGCGTTCCGTTTTTCCATACCTCTGCCCTGCAATTCGAGTTATCCAAGGAAGCAATATCCGTTTTCAGTCCATTTGGGCCCTGCCCATGCAGATCGCCGGGAATACCGTCTCTGTTATTCTTCAGCACCTCCGATTCCAGGTAATAGCAGTTCGTCATGGTGCAGGTGCCGTGGTTAGCCGCGCCCGGATATGTAACCCCGTTCCCATCCTTTGGGTATATTTCACCTGTGCCGCCAATGGCATACAGCGCGCCCAGCCGCTTCTTGCCATCCTTCACGTTGGTTGTATCCTGATTTACCAGTATTGCCACACCGTCTGCGTCAACCGGCGTCAGCGCAATCTTTTCATAAGCCGGCAGGATTACATAGCTGTAGCAGTTTTTCAACTCGTTATTGGTGTGTTCCGTGCTACCATACTCCACCTGCCCAATCACATTATTAGCATTCCCCGAGACCGCCAGCGGCTTGAAATAGCTTCCGCCCACGATACCGCCCACGTAAATGCCCCTGTTGTACTTGACCTTGATCCCCATCTCCGCCAGCGTGATGCTCCCTCCGGCGTAACAGTTTTCAATGCTCTTTTGGCAGGTGCCCACCAGGCCGCCCACGCGCATATTGTCGTTGTCCTGGGCAGTGCCGGGGATGTTGATCGCCGTCTCCGCGGCGCAGCCCTCCAGCTTCATGTTGGAGATGCCCACCAGCCCGCCGATGCAGCTTCCGCCCCAGCCCCGGCTGACGTAGACGTTCGCGTTGATGGTATAGCCCGCCGCCGCGCAGTTTTTCACCGCGCTGCCAATGCCTTCGTCCGTAGCGGCCATCCCCGCCAGACATCCAATCGCGTACCAGCAGCTCCTCGTCGCAGGAGCGTGGGCGCTGTTGATGGTTCCCGTCCCATCGGAGGAGTACATGATGATGCTGTCCAGCTCTCCAGTGTAGACAATGCCGAACAGCCCCGCACAGGAGGAGGTCTGTCCCTGGATCTTCACATCCCGGATCTCATAGTAATCCCCGTTGTACACCCCGCCGAACCAGCCATACAGCTCGCCTAAATTCGAATCCCCATTTGTCTGGTCGTAATATTCCGCGATGGGGGTATAGGTTCCGCCGTGCCCATAGACATCGCGGGTCTGCCGCCAATAGCGCTTCACACGGGATCCGCCATGGGACAGGTACGGGAATTGGTTGCAGTTTTGACTATTCAGCACCGTCTTAGTGCCCCGATCCGTGCTGTTCCAGTTGATGGCCGACAGCTGCCCCATGGCCCGCACCTCGTAGGGGTTTTCGCCCTTCGTCCCCGGCGAAACATCGAACTTATCGTCCCCCTCCTTCTGCTTCACCTTATAGCCCTCGGGCAGCTTCGCCACCGCCAGCGCGTCCGCGAAATGGGGGTTGATCTCGAAGGTCACCTTTACTTCATTATCATCCTCCCCCTCCGTCAGCGTAATGGTTCCGTTGGGGGAACCGTTCGTCCCCTCGGAGTACAGCCCCGCCTTGGATCCCTCGAAATTCCCTACTTCGCCGGGGTCAGGGTTGGGCACAAAGCTGCGGAAGGAGTGGAACCTATAGCCCTCCATCAGCCCGTGCAGCGCCTCGTCCACGTCCTCCAGGGAGTCCGTTTTCTCATCCAGCGCCTTGCCCACGCCCCCGTTCCCGGTATAGAGGATCCCACTGGTCGCCACCTTCACCGGCGCCTTCCCCTCAGTCTCCTCCAGCCCGGCGTCGTGGTAGTACCCATACCCGTAATCGGTCACCACGCCGCCGTCGCTGCGGGCGTTGGACAGGGTGGAGCGTTTGGCTGCCGTCCCGCCGGCGTCCTCCCCCACCGCCGGATCCACCGACAGCAGGCTCACATAGTAGGCGGGATCCTTCCCCGCGATCTCCAGCTTCTCCCAGTAGTAGACCCCCATCTCGCCCAGGTTCAGCTCCTCCGGCCACTGGCCGTAGTGGACGTACTCGCCGCCCTTTTTCACGCCCGTGGGGAAGGGGAAGGTCTCCTTCCGCGTCGTTCCGTCCTCGTCCAGGTTGGCATCGGACAGGGCCTTGCCGCCCAGCTTCATGCCGCCGCCCAGCAGCTTCTTCAACTCGTCAAGTCTATCGTTGGTTTCCGTTACGTCTGTCAGATTCCTGTACTTCATCGACGCGGCCTTCGGCGTCTCATAGCTGGCGTTATAGGCCCCGTCCCGGTACTCGAAATTCTCCTCGTTGAGGAAGCAGTTGTGCTCCTGGCTTCCCCGTGCGTCTCCGCAGAAGCCGTAGGTGGTGACGTCCTCACCGCTGGACTCCAAATTCACGGCGGCGTAGCAGTTGGTGATCACGCCGTAATTATACCCCACGAAGCCGCACAGACGGGCATTGGATGTCCGGTCCACGTCGGCGGTGAGCTTCCCCACGGCGTAGGAATATTGAATGGCGCCCCCGGTCTGGTTGCGCCCCACCAGCCCCCCGACGTAGGAGTAGGAAAAGACGCTGTTTCCGGTGGACAGCAGGGCGCTCTCGGCGGCGCAGTTGGAGATAATGCCGCTGTTCTCCCCCACCAGTCCGCCCGCGTACACAAAGGCGCTCTCAAACACCTTCCCCTGCAGGTTCACCCCGGCCACGGCGCAGTTGGAGATCTCGCCGCTGTTCCCCCCGGCCAGCGTGCCCAGGTACAGGTAGGCGCCCTTCGCCTGGGCGATGGTCAGGGGCGTTTGGGCATCCATGAGGTACACCACATTGCGCAGCGTCTTGGCGGAGTAGCCGAACAGCCCCGCATAGTACCGGCTCTCCCCGGCCTTTGGCTTAAACCGCACGTTTTGGATGGTATAGCAGCTGCCGTCATAGGTGCCGTTAAAGGGGGCGGCGTAGCTGCCAATGGGGCTCTGGGTGTACACCCCGCCGTCCCAGCTGCTTTCCCAGTCATAGCCCCGGTAGGTCTTGTAGTCCAGATCCAGCTCCTGGTTGAAGATATACGCCCGCCCTGGAGCCGCCTTGTAATACGCCTCGGACTTGCTCAGCCACCGCAGATGCCGGGGGGTACGCACCGAGATCTGGAGCCGCGCCGCGGCGGCGGCCATGTCCTCCATAAACTGCTTCTGGTCAACGCCGTCGGGCATAGGCCGCGCGGTCTTGGCGAAGTGGGGGCAGTAGGCGGACCAAGTAATATCGTTTTTGCTCACTGCGCCGTTCTCAATCATCTCAAACCCAAGGAGCTGATAGAAGTCCTTGGAGGCGTACTCGCTCTCCACAAGCTCCCTCGGCAGGGGCGCCAGGTAGTAATCGGGGTCTCCCTTTTCTTCCCCCGCCGTACCCTTGGACTCCCACACCGGGAGAAGATCCTTCTTTTGGTACTCAACCGACTCGGTCTTCTCTGTTACCGTTCCGTCCCCATTTTGGGTCTGGCAGGTGAACTCAATCATAAACGAATCTTTGAGCGTAACCCCGTCCGTATCCGCGCCATGCTTTTTATTCCGGAACGCCACGGCATACCCGTCCAGGGGGACAAATCTCCCGTCCTTCTCCAGATCCGCGTAATTCCTGATGCTGTCCGCGCCGCCGCCGGCAAAGCCGTACTCAGACGCCCCATCATTCTTCGACGCCCCATCATTCTTCGCGTATTCCTCATAATAGACCAGCGCGGCCTTGACAAATTTTGTGTTCCAGTCCCCGTAGTGGGGCAGCCCCTCCAGCCCCGGGAAGGGGTACAGGGTCAGCTCCACGCCTTCCCGCAGGTTATAGGGATGGCTGTCGCCCAGCGACTTTCTGGCGAAGGCGCCCCCGCTGGTGCCGTTGTTCATTGTATTCACAAAACCCGCCACGGACATCTCCTGGAAGGTTTTCCCGCCATCATTGTTGGAATTACTTGCCAGATAGTAGCAATTCGGCCCCGCCCCATCCGGCAAATGCTGAACCGTTGCGCCCTCTGGCATATTCTCATACTGCATCGCGGAATAGGCGTTCTGCACCGCCACACCGGTGCCGCCGCACAACCCGGCGGCGCTTCCCTCCGCGTCCACGCCGTCAATAAACCCGGCCGTATAGACATTCGTCAAGGTGGCGCTGCCCCCCACGTTCCCGATCAGCCCCGCCACGTTGTGCCCGGCCAGGTAGCAGTCCGCGTAAGAGTTCTCCACATTGACAGACCCGCTCGTCTGCCCCACCAGGCCGCCCGTGACGCTCCCGCCACGAATCAGCGTAGCCGACAGGCACTTTTTAATTGCAGAGGTGCCGGACAGCTCCCCCGCCAGCCCCCCGGCGGTGCTGCCCTTGATCTGGTAGACAACCCCCTTGTCTCCCGTCAGCTTCTCCACCAGCTTCTCCGGGTTGTCCTCATCCCAGTAGACCCAGCAGCCCTCAAAGCTGGCGTTTTGGGCGCTTCCCACCAGCGCCCCCGCTGGCTTCCCACCGGGCGCGGCGATCTCCGTGTTGATCAGGCGGACGTCCTTGAACCGCCAAGTATCAGTACCTCCTGATACCTCGCTGAACAGTCCGCCGTTCCTGGTTTCGGTATTGCCGGCTTTGCCTTGGACTGTCGCGCTGCTCTCCGTTACCTTCAGCCCCTTGATAAAGTACACGGTGGGCTCCGCGCCCCCCGTCCCCTCCTGAGAGCCGCTGTAGGAATTCAATTTCTCGTTGACAATCGGCACAAACTCATAGTTTTGGTAGGCGTCCAGCTCGCTTGTGCTCTGGTCGATATTCGCGATCTGCACCGCCGCCGTCTTGCCGCCCACCCCGGAAAACTTGGCGTCCAGGTTTTGCAGGTGCCGCAGGTTCCCAACGCAGGCGGTTGTCCCCTTGCTCTCGTTAGCAAACAGGCTGTTTGCTGGCTCGGACACCGCCTTGGGGCTCTTTACCGTCTCGCCCTCCAGCCGCGCCTCCACAGTAAACTCCCCGCCAAAGGAACCGGGCCTGTTCCCCACCGGGAACCAATCCGCGAACTGCTTCCCCTTCGGATCCAGCGTGTCCAGCACCCAGGTGTAGACATGGGTTACCTTGCCCTTCGAGCTGGGGGCACTCACCTCGTAGGTCTTACTGTCATCGATCTTCAGCTCAACCGTACGGCCCTCATAGATCAGATACACCTTTGGCGTGATCCCCGTCTCGTTCCGATCCGTGTCGTAGCTCAGCCTTACCAGCAGCTCCTCCCCGTTGATCACCTCGATCCGGGGCGCCGACAGCGCCTCGGACTTCCCGCTGTCCGCCGCCTCGCCGCCGTAGTAGCCGAACATCCTCTTATCCTTGATCCGCGTCTCCCGGCTGGCCTCCCGCCCTTCATAATAGAACTTTGAAAAATCATCCGGGTCTCCCAACGCTCCGGCGCTGGTATCCTCGGCATAGAACACGTCGGTGACGCTCCCCGCGCCGTTGGTGCTCTCTCCCCCGGCGATCTCGTACACGATATAAAACGCGCCCTTGCGCAGCGCCGGATCAATGGCCCCCTCGGGCAGCAGCTCTGCCAGCGCCCCCGCGCTGTCGCCAGGAGCCTTCGCATCATAATAAATGTAATAGGTCTTTGCCGCCTCGGCCCCGCCTCCGGCGGCCCCGGACGCCGCCCCAAGGGGCTTCAGCCTGACGCTGTCCCCGCCCTCCTCGGACAGCGTCATGGCCTTCAGCTTCCCGCTGTTCATCAGCAGCACCGCCCGGTTTTCCGCCGCCAGGTAGATCTCCCGGGCGCTGTTGTCCAGCTCCGTGATCTCCAGCCACCGGACATAGTGGACCAAGGCCACCATCCCCACCGCCAGCAGGATGACCACGATGGCTGTCACCGCCAGCATCTCCACCAGGGTAAACCCGCTGTTCCGTTTTCCGTTTGCTTTGCGCTTCATAGCCATACTCCTTCTATCACAATCAGGGCAGAACAGGGGTGAAAATCGACCTCTGAAATATTACTACAAGAAAAAGGAAAAGTCAACTGCCGGCATTACTCAAGTATGCTATGGGCAAACTCCTTTTTGTTACACTTGGATCAGACAGGAGGGAATGACCCATGATCGACTGCAGCGAAAAGCTCCGCCAGCTCCGGCTGAGCAAGCATCTGACCCAGGGGCAGCTGGCCCAGCGGGTGGGCGTCACCAAGGGGATGGTCAGCGCCTATGAGACCGCCAGCAAGGCCCCCTCCCTGGAGGTGCTGATCCGCCTGTCCCGTGTGCTGGGGGTGACAGTGGACTACCTGGTCTGCGTGGACGCGCCCCGGTATGTGGACATCTCCGCCCTGGATGACAGCGCCGCCGCCCTGGTCATCACCCTGGTGGACAAGCTGGCCCAGGGCCGCCAGGATCCGGCCGGATAGGAGGCCCTTCCCCGTCATTTTCCAAAAACCCCCAGACATATGCTACCATATATTTTAACACATTTCCAGTCCCCCCGGATCTTTTTTTCGTGAAACGTCAATTTTCTTTCGTGGAACACATGATGAAAGCGCCCGAGGATTCCGCTCATCCTCGGGCGCTTTGTCAAAACGCGTAATTCATATAGGCCGTTTTCAGCCCGGGCGCCAGCTTCCGGGACACGGGCAGCCGCCGCCCGTTGGACAGCAGCAGCTCGCCCCCCGCCAGCCCCTGGACAAACTCCAGGTTGACGATATAGGCCCGGTGGGGGGAGAAAAACCGCCCGTCCTCCCCCAGCTGCCCCAGCAGGGAGGTGAGGGTGGCGGAGGTCTCCAGCAACGCCCCGCCGGACAGGGTGCAGATGCGGCGGTGGTCGAAGCTCTCCACCAGCACCAGCTCCCGCAGCCACACCTTCCGGACGCCCTCCCTGGTTTTCAGCAGGATCCAGGGTTCGTCCGCCGGGGCCAGGGCCTGGGCCGCCGCCGTCACCCCCTGGAAGAACTCCTCCCGCTCCACCGGCTTCAGCAGGTAGCCGGACGCGTTGACGGCAAAGGCGTCCAGGGCGTACTCCCGGGAGGAGGTCAGAAACAGGATCTGGGCCGTCTCCCCCCGTTCCCGGAGCTTCCGGGCCAGCTCCAGCCCGGACAAGTGGGGCATGAGGATGTCCAGCAGGTAGATGTCAAACCCGCCCTTCTCCTCCAGCCGCTCCAGCAGGTCGAAGGGGGAGCGGAAGGTCTCCACCACGGCGGGCAGATCGGGGCGGCTCTGGAAAAACTCGGCGGTAAACCCCTCCAGCCGTTCCAGATCCGCCGGCTGGTCATCGCAAATACACAGCTTCAGCAATGGAACCCCACCTCTCCTGCCGGTGCCCGGGCGCAAGGCCGCGCCGGACGCTGCCGCACCTTAACAAGCTGCCGTGCAGCTTGTTAAGCCGGTTAACCGGCTTACGCGGGCAGTCCGCCCGCACGCCGCCCGCCCATCCCATGGGCCGCGGCCACCGCTCCTATTTTACCACATTTTTTTCAGGGATGGAAGCCCCAGATTCCAGCATTTCGTGCCCCCATTTCCCCATTCCCTGCCTCCCCCTCTTGCAAACCGCCGCCCCAGCGGGTATAATGTGGGCAAACCTTCCAGCAAAAGGGGGCCGCACCCGTTGAAGAAGAAACCCGCCCTGCTCTCCCCCGGCCGCATCCTGGCCGCGGGCTTCCTCGGCATCATCCTGGCCGGGGCGCTGCTGCTGTCCCTGCCCTTCGCCAACCGGACGGGCCGCCCCCTGCCCTTTCTGGACTGCCTGTTCACCGCCACCTCCGCCACCTGCGTCACCGGCCTGGTGGTGGCGGACACCTGGGTACAGTTCAACGGCCTGGGCCAGCTCATCCTGCTGCTGCTGATCCAGGTGGGGGGCTTGGGCTATATGACCATGGTGCTGATGGCCTCCATGCTGCTGGGCCGGAAGATCAGCCTGCGCCAGCGGGATCTGATGTTGGAGAGCGTCAGCGCCGAGCGCCTCAGCGACGTGTATATCCTCCTGCGCTATATCCTCCGCGGCACCGCCGCCATCGAGTGCGCCGGGGCCGCCCTGCTGGCCCTCCGCTTCGTGCCGGAGCTGGGCTGGGGCCGGGGGCTTTGGTACGCCGTGTTCCACAGCGTCTCCGCCTTCTGCAACGCGGGCTTCGACCTGATGGGCTTCCGGGAGCCCTACAGCTCCCTCACCCACTACGTGGACGACCCCCTGGTGAATCTCACCGTATGCGCCCTGATCCTGCTGGGCGGCCTGGGCTTCCTGGTGTGGCGGGAGGTGTGGGAGAAGCGGGCCCGCTTCCGGCGGTACACCCTTCACGCCAAGCTCATGCTGACCGCCACCCTCATCCTCACGCTGGGCGGCGCCCTCCTGTTCTGGGCGGCCGAGCGGGAGAACCTCCTGTCCGGCATGGATCCGGGGGAGCAGGCCCTGGCGTCCCTGTTCCAGGCGGTGTCCCCCCGGACGGCGGGGTTCAACACCGTGGATCTGGCCTCCCTCACCAGCGCCGGGGGCCTGCTGACCATCGTGCTGATGTTCATCGGCGCGGGCCCCGGCTCCACCGGCGGCGGCGTGAAGGTGACCACGGTGGCGGTCTGCCTGCTCACCCTCGCCGCCTATATCCGGGGCAAGCGGGAGGTGGGGGCCTTCAACCGGCGGCTGGACGAGGGCCAGCTCCACCGGGCCATGGCGGGCGTCACCTTATATATGACCCTGGCCCTGGGCGGCGGCTTCCTGCTGCTGGCCCTCCAGCCCTTCCCCCTTCAGGACGCCCTGTTCGAGGTGTTCTCCGCCATGAGTACCGTGGGCCTGTCCACCGGGATCACCCGGGATCTGTCCGCCCTGAACCGGCTGGTGGTCATTGTCATGATGTTCTGCGGGCGGCTGGGCAGCCTGTCCATCATGATGGCCCTGGCGGAGCGCCTGCCGCCCAGGGTCAAAGATCCCGTGGAGCGGATCACCATTGGCTGACACTTGTAAACCAACTCCACCCCAACCGGGCGGTCTACGCTTGTAGTCCAACCCTCCCCCGCCCGGTTGGACGACAACTGTAACCCAAACTATTTTGAAAGGTGTGATCCCAATGGCAGCCACGTTTCTGGTCATCGGCCTGGGCCGCTTCGGCACCAACCTGGCCCTGCGCCTCATGGATCAGGGCAATGAGGTGATGGTGCTGGACAGCAGCGAGGAGGCCGTCAGCCACATCGCCCCCCACGTCACCCAGGCCAAGGTGGGCGACTGCATGGACGAGGAGGTGCTGGCCTCCTTGGGGGTGGACGGCTTCGACTTCTGCTTCGTCTGCATCAGCGACAACTTCCAGTCCTCCCTGGAAACCACCTCCCTGCTGAAGGAGCTGGGCGCCCCCATGGTCATCGCCAAGGCCAACCGGGACCTCCACGCCCGCCTGCTGCTGAAGATCGGCGCGGACGAGGTGATCTTCCCCGAGCGGGACATGGCCCAGCGGGCCGCCATGCGGTTCAGCGTCAACGGGGCGCTGGAGTATATCGAGCTGGCCCCCGGCTACGCCATCATGGAGCTGGACGTGCCCGACCACTGGGCGGGCAGCACCCTCATCGACCTGGACATCCGCAAGAAGTATAACGTGAACGTCATCGGCCGCAAGCTGGAGGGGGCCATCCTGCCCATTGACGCCCGCTTTGTCTTTGCCGCCGACACCCATATCCTGGTGGCTGGCCGCCCCGACGACGTGTCCCGCATGGCCCGTGAGCGGCCCCGGTAAGCCCCCCCTGGACTACCGCCCCCTGTCCCCCCGCCGCCCGGTGGCGGTGGAGCGGCTGTACTCCGTCCACTACTTCGAGTGGGCCATCAGCTACGCCTACTCCGGCGAGAGCCACGACTTCTGGGAGCTGCTGTACGTGGACAAGGGCGCGGTGGAGGTCACCGCCGGGGACAGGCGGCTCCGGCTGGAGCAGGGCCAGATCATCTTTCACGCGCCGGGGGAGTTCCACGCCTTTTCCGCCGCCGGGGCCGCCCCGGATCTGGTGGTGGTGGGCTTCGGCTGCCCCAGCGCCGCCATGGACTTCTTCCGGGGCCGCACCGCCAGCCTCCGGGGGGAGGAGCGGGCCCTGCTGGGCCGTCTGGTGGCGGAGAGCGCCGCCGCCTTCTCCACCCCCCTCAACGTCTCCCAGCTCACCGAGATCACCCGCCGGGAGGTACAGCCCTTCGGGGGGGAGCAGCTGCTGTGCGCCGCCCTGGAGGAGCTGCTGATCCGGCTCATCCGCCGGGAGGGGGCCCCCCAGCCCCGGGCGGACGGCAGGCCGGAGGACGGCGGCGCCCTGGCCCAGGTGATGGACTACCTGGAGCGGCGGGTGGACCAGCCCCTCACCCTGGAGCAGATCTGCCGGGACAACCTGGTGGGCCGCAGCCAGCTCCAAAAGCTGTTCCACGCCCGCACCGGCGGCGGGGTGATGGCCTGGTTCGGGGCGCTGAAAATCCAGGCCGCCAAACGGCTCATCCGGGAGGGGCGGCTGAACTTCACCCAGATCGCCGCCCGGCTGGGCTTCCAGTCGGTGCACTACTTCTCCCGCCGCTTCCGGCAGGCCACCGGGATGTCCCCCAGCGAGTATGAGCGCAGCGTGAAGATGCTGTCCGAGGGCGGGACAGGGCCGGACGAAAGTGCAAATAATGTACACGATAGCATATTCCCTTTCCGTCCCGGCCCGCTTACAATATAGCCAACGCATTTGAAAAAACGCAAATTGCGTTTTTTCACTCCGTGGGCTTTGGCCCACGGAGCGTGCTTTTGCACGCCAGCGTTGGCTATGAAGTCCAAGGCAGGGCCGCATACGCGGCCCTCTGCGGCGTTACACGCCGCAGACTTCAAGAAGAGGTATTTTACCTCTTTTTGAAGTGCCTTGACTATGGAGGCAGATTCCAACACAACCGGGCCTCACACGCCCACAGCTTGAAAGGAGCGCATTGTTATGTCTATTCTGGTCGCCGGCGGCGCCGGCTATATCGGCAGCCACACCTGCGTG
>CASTQR010000022.1 GCA_949451265.1 uncultured Eubacteriales bacterium
AACCCCCGGATGATCAGCAGGGAGAACAGGGCCATCAGCACCACCGCCCCCACCAGGCCCATCTCCTCGCACCAGATGGAGAAGATGTAGTCGTTGTGCTCCTCCGGGAGGAACATATACTTCTGGCGGCTGTTGCCTAAGCCCACCCCCAGCAGCCCCCCGGAGCCGATGGCGATCCGGCCCTGCAAGGGCTGGTAGCCGTCCCCCAGGGGGTCTACGGAGGGATCGTGCCAGATGTCGATCCGGGCCTTCATATAATTCGTCTTGGTGATGATGAACCACAGCGCCCCGCCAACCGCACCGCCGCCCAGCAGGAACCAGTACAGGCGTATCCCCGCCGCGAACAGCACCGAGCCCGCCGCCACCACCACCAGGATCATGGCCGACATATGCCCTTGCAGGGCGATGACCCCCAGCACCGCCACCAGGGCGATGCCATAGGGGATCAGCTCCAGGAGCCCGATGTTGTCCATCCTCTCGCAGGTGCGGCCCAGGAGGGTGCGGCGGTTCCACTTCTTGTCCTTGGGCGGGCCAAGCTGGCCGCTTCGTTTGGACAGTCCGGCAGCAAAAAACAGGATGATGCCCACCTTGGCGATCTCCGAGGGCTGGAAGCGGACGGGGCCCAGCTTGATCCACCGGGCCGCGCCGCCGCCGGTCTTGCCGATGCCGGGGACGAACACCATCAGCATCAGCACAATGGAACCGATCAGCACAAAGACGGACATCCAGCGGAACTGCTGGTAATCGATCCTGGAGATGATGAACATGGCCACCACCCCCGCCGTCGCGAACCCGGCCTGCTTCCAGAAATAGTACAGGGGGTCGCCCCCGGTGTCCGTGACCTTGGGGGTCAGGTTATACATGGCGGAGGGGAAGGAGGCGGACAGCAGCACGATGAGCCCCAGCCCAGTCAGCAGCATCACCAGCGCCAGGAAGGGCAGGTCGATGGGCCCCCGGGCCAGCTTCTGCTCAATGGTCAAATCCCGTTTGGCTTTCCGGGCCATGGGCTTTCTCCCTCCCTTCCTCGTAACTCGAGCTAATGTTTCACGTCAGATGGCGTACCGGTACATGACCCCCACAAAGGCCAGCAGACAGAACGCGATGGTGATCCCCGTGAAGGTCAGCACAATGCGCACCTCGCTCCACCCGCCCAGCTCCAAATGGTGGTGGAGGGGGGCCATGCGGAAAATCCGCTTGCCGTGGGTGAGCTTGAAGTAGCCCACCTGGATGATGTCGCTCATGGTCTCCGCGATGTAGACGATCCCCACCAGCACCAGCACCAGCGGCACGTCCAGGGCGAAGGCCATGGCGCACACCGCGCCGCCCAGGAACAGGGAGCCCGTGTCCCCCATGAACACCTTGGCGGGGTGGAAGTTATACAGCAGGAAGCCCAGCAGCCCCCCTGCCAGCGCCCCGGCGAACACGCCCACGGCGCCCTTGTCCCACCAGTGGGACAGCACGGCGAAGAACACGCACACCGCCAGCGTCACCGACCCCGCCAGCCCGTCCAGCCCGTCGGTGAGGTTGACGGAGTTCACGCAGCCCACCATCACAAAGGCGGCGAACACCAGGTACACCGGCCAGGTCAGGGTGATGGAGGCGTTGACAAAGGGCACGTACAGGTCGGGGGACAGATTCCCGGTGTGGCGCATCAGGGCCAGGAAGGCGATGGCCGCCGCCAATTGCAGCAGGAACTTCCACCCGGCGGTGAGGCCCGTGTTCTCCTTCTTCCTGATCTTGGCGTAGTCGTCCACAAAGCCGATGGCCCCGTAGATCAGGGCAAAGGCCAGCACAAACAGGGCGGAGAAGTCCAATTGCTCCATGTCCCGCCAGGTGAAGGCCAGCGCCGACACCCCGCAGGCGATCATGAACATGATCCCCCCCATGGTGGGGGTGCCCTCCTTATTCTTGTGCCAGTTGGGGCCGATCTCCTTGATGGACTGGCCCGCGTGCAGGGCCCGCAGGGCAGGGATCAGCACCCACCCCACCGCCGCCGATATCCCAAACGCGGCCAGCGCCGCCAACAGTATCCGCATGGTTTTCCCTCCAACTCTCTTTTCCTTTGTAGTTCTTCTTATCTCAATTCTCCAGCCGGGCCGCCGCCTGCTTCAGCGGCACCCCCAGGGCCAGCGCCCCCGCCAGCGCCGCCAGGTGGTCGTACAGCCGGGGCTCCTCCCCGGCGGGCACCCGCACCCGCAGCAGCTCGCCTCCGGCCAGCGCCTCAAACTCCAGCTTATCCCCCCGGAGGCGGACGTTCTTCGCCGTCAGGTCCGCCTGGGGCCTGCCGTCGGAGTAAGCATACACCCCTGCCCCCCCGGCGGCGGCGAACCGTCTTCCCTCCGGCTCGTCCAGGCCCACTACCGTCACCCCGGCCCGGCGGGACAGCTCCCACCGGGCGGCGGCGCAGCCGCTGAGGCCGTGGTTTCCGGCGGGCAGGTCAAAGTTCTCCACCACCACCGCCTCACAGCGGCCCTCATACAGCGCCGCCTGGCAGGGGGTGAGCTCCACCACCGGGTGGGGCAGCAGGCGGCGCAGGAGCTGGGCGGTCATGGTGCCGCCCCGGCCCACCACCGCCACCGGACCGCTCTTTGTACTATTGATGGTCCCCATAGTCAATACTGCTGACAAACCGCACCTCCACTACCGTGCCGAGGGACACCAGGGTGCCCCCGTCGATGGACTGGCTGGCCTGCACCACATCCGGGTCGTTGAAATCCACCACGCCGGAGGCCCGCATGAACAGGCCCAGCTCCTCCAGCTTCTGCTTGCTCTGGGTGGGGGTGAGCCCCGCAAGGCTGGGCACCTCCACCTGTTCCGTGGGCGCATCCTCCCCCAAATACAGCACCACCGTGGAGCCGCCGGGGATGGACGCCCCCGCCGCCGGCACCTGGCCCTGGACAATGCTGCCCGTGCCCACCGTGCGGCACTCGAAGCCCGCCTTTTGCAGGTTCCCCTTTGCCACCGTCAGCTCCTGGCCCGTCACCTTGGGCATGGGGGTGTCCGCCCCCGCCAGCTCGTCGCCGGTGTACTGCCGCTTGATGCCGATGTAGTCCAGGATGCCGCCGATGAGCTGGCCCGCCATGGGGGCGGCGATATTGCCGCCGGAGATGTAGGTGCCCGAGGCGGTGTAATTGGACTTGGGAGCGGAACGCTTGGGGGTGTCGTACACCAGCAGGGCCAGCACCTGGGGATCGTCCGCCGGGGCGAAGCCCATGAAGGAGCACATCACGTCGTCGTTATCCGGGTCGATGTTCTTGATGGCGATGTTCTCGGAGGTGCCCGTCTTGCCGCCGATGCGGTAACCGCTCTGGCTGGCGTTGTGGCCGGAGCCCTCCTTGGTGTTCACCACCTGCTCCAGGATGTTCCGCACCTTGTCGGAGGTGTCCTCGCTGATCACCTGCCGCACCTCGGTGGTCTCGTGGTAGTACACGGTGTTCCCGTCCCCGTCGGTGATGGACTGCACCAGATAGGGCTGGAGCAGGTGCCCGCCGTTGATGACGGAGGCGAAGGCGGTGATCATCTGGATGGGGCTGATGCCAAAGGTCTGCCCGAAGGAGCTGGTGGCCACGGAGGACGATCCGTAGGGTCCGGTGAAATACTCCTCGCCGCCGGGCCAGAAAATGCCCTGGGGCAGCTCCCCGTTGAGGTCGATGCCCGTCTTGTCGAACAGGCCGAAGTCGTCGAAATACTTCCACATGGTCTCCGCGCCCAGCTTCTCGGCGATCTTCATCAGGCCCACGTTGCAGGAGTTCATCACCACATGGGTGAGGTCCTGATCCTGGTGCCCCGCCTTTTTGTGGCAGCTGATGGGCTTGGGCCAGCCGTTCTGCTGTAAGGAGCCGCCGCAGAAGAAGTGGTCATTGAGGGACACAGCCCCCTCCTCCAACGCCATCGCCACGGTGATGGGCTTGAACACGGAGCCGGGTTCATAGGCGTCCCCGATGGCCCGGTTGCGCATCTGCTTATCCCAGGCTTCCTTCCGCGCCTTGCCGTATTCCTCGCTGTCCTCGCCCTTTTCCGCCGCCAGCTCCTCCAGCTCCTGCTTGAGGTCGTCGCTGAGGATCTCAGAGTAGTGGTTGGGGTCAAAGTCAGGGCTGCTTGCCATGGCCAGCACCGCCCCGGTTTTGGGATTGATCACCAGCCCGAAGGCCCCGTTCTGCACATCGTAGGTCTCGATGCCCTCCTCCAGGGTCTGCTCCAGCATGGCCTGGATCCGCTCGTCCAGGGTGAGGGTCAAGTCGCAGCCGTCCTCCGCGTCGAAAATCATCTCGTACCCGGAGATCATCTCCATGCCCGCGCCGTTCTTGGAGGTCACCACCCGGCCCAGATCCCCGGACAGGGCGTCCTCATACACCGCCTCGATGCCCTGGGCGCCCACCTTCCGGTCGCCGCTGTCCTTGTTCTGGGACAGGAAGCCCAGCACGTGGGATCCCACGGAGGAGAAGGGGTAATACCGCTTGCTGGACGGGGTGGGGTAGAGCAGGCCGGTGATCCGGTTCTTGGCGGTGAATGTGCGAACCTTTTCCGCGTCCTCCTCCTCCATCTCCTTCTCCAGCTCGATCCAGGCGTTGTTGGTTTTCTCCATCTGTTTCCAGAGCCAGTCCTCGTCGTACTGGAAGTTCTCCACCAGCCAGTCCACGATGAGCTTCCGCCGGTCGTAGAGGGCCTTTTGCCAGGCGGCCTCGTCCGGCTTGCCCTCCTTGTCCTCGTAGTCCTCCTGCTTCACGGACTTGTACAAATCCAGGGGGGACAGGATCAGCTTGTAGACCGTGGCGGACATGGCCATGGTGCGGCCCTCCCGGTCGTAGATCACGCCCCGGTTGGCGTTGACGGAAATGCTTTTGGTCTGCTGGATGGCGGCCTGCTCCTCCCACTTGGCGTGCTCCACGATCTGGAGCTTGTAGAGCTGCCCCACCAGGGGAATAAACAGCCCGATCCCCAGCGCCAGCATCAGGGCGATGGTGCGCCGGAACAGGCTTCGGTTGCTCCGCCCGTGGTCGCTCCGCCGGGGGGGTCGTTTGGATTCCTGCATAGGGGCTTACCTCCAAAAATATGGGAAAGAGGGGCGCGGGAAAGGTACATTCCTCGCGCCCCGGTGTCTCTGTCTATGGCAAGTGTATGTGCCGCGCCGCCCTGTTTATGACAGCAGATTGGCCAGATAGTCCTCCGCCCGCTGGAGCAGGGCGGACAGGCCCTCCCCCGCCCCGTCGTAGTACACCACGCTGTCCGGCTCGGACAGATCCAGGTAGACCGTCTGCCCCGCCCGGCCCCGCACCATGGAGCCGTCGGACAGGAACTGCTTCTCGATGGCCTCCAGGTCGAAGATCAGCTCATACTTGGCCTGGAGCACCCGGTTCTCGTCCTGGAGGTCGGTCAGCTCCCCCCGGAGGGACACCATGTCGTAGTTGGCCACCGCCAGCTGGGCGATGCTGACCACCAGCAGCAGGGTGCAGGCCAGCACGGCGAACACCCCCACCACGGCGAAGGGCGCCACGGCGGTCTGGGCGCGCACCTGTACGTCGGGGCGCTGCGCCGGACGGCGGCGGGGCTGGATGGACGGGCGGCGGGCAGGGGCCGGACGGCGGACGGTATTGCCGTGGATGCGCTCCCGGCGGGCAGACTCCCGCAGGGGCTCCTGTTCCACCTCGGGCTGGTAGGCCACGTTGCCGCTGGTGCGGTATCTCCTGTTTCTCCTCTGCTCTGCCATGGGGCACGTCTCCTTTGTGTCGCCCTCCGCCCTGCGTCCGTCCGCAGGGCCCGGGCTTTATAGCTTTTCCGCGATCCGCAGCTTGGCGCTGCGGGCGCGGGGATTTTCTAAAAGCTCCTTTTCATCTGCGACGATAGGTCTCTTTCCAATGAGCTTCACCCTGGGGGTCTTGCTACACACGCACACCGGGAAATCCGGCGGGCAGGTGCAGCCCCTGGCCCATTCCCCGAAGGCGGTTTTCACCAGCCGGTCCTCCAGGGAATGGAAAGAGATGACCGCCAGCCGCCCCCCCTGGTTCAGCAGGGGCAGCACGCCGCCCAGCAGCCGCTCCACTTCGCCCAGCTCGTCGTTGACGGCGATGCGGATGGCCTGGAAGGAGCGCTTGGCAGGGTGCTGCTTCTCCCGTCTCGCCTTGGCCGGCATGGCGGCCCGGATCAGCTCCGCCAGCTCCCCGGTGGTCTCAATGGGAGTTTCCTCCCGGCGGCGGACGATGGCGGCGGCGATGGGGCCGGAATACCGCTCCTCCCCGTACTGCCAGAGGATCCGCTTCAGCTCCTCCTGGCTCCAGCCGTTCACCACCTCCCGGGCGGTGAGGGGGGCGGACTGGTCCATCCGCATATCCAGCGGCGCGTCCTGGAGGTAGGAGAACCCCCGGCTGCCGTCGTCCAGCTGGGGCGAGGACACGCCGAAGTCAAACAGCATCCCGTCCACCCCGGTAATGCCCAGCTCAGGCAAGAGGATGGGCAGATCTCCGAAGTTCCCCCGCATCAAGGTTACCCGATCCATCAGCGCCCCAAACCGGCCTGGGGCGGCGTCCAGGGCGGCCTGGTCCCGGTCAATGGCGATGAGCCGCCCGGTGGTGAGGCGCGCCGCGATCTCCCGGGAGTGGCCCGCCCGGCCCAGGGTGCCGTCCACGTAAATTTTGTCGGGGCGGATATTCAAACCGTCCAGGCACTCCCCCAGGAGCACCGGCTTGTGGGTGTACTCCATATCAGATCCCCAGCCCCTTCATCAGGGCGGCGATCTGCTCCGGCGTGATCTCCTGCCGCTTGGCCTTCCAGTTCTCCGCGCTCCAGATCTGGGCCCGGTCGTTGTTTCCGGTGATCACCACGTCCCGGTCGATCCCGGCGTAGTCCTTCAGGTAGGAGGGCACCTGGAACCGCCACTGCTTGTCCACATCGCACTGCTGGGCATAGGCAAAAAAGGCGTCCATGGCCGCCGCGTCGGTGGTGGACAGCTCAGACACCCGCTGGCGCAGCTTGTCCCAGGTCTCCATGGGGTACAGGGTCAGGTTCTCCTTCACCCCCACCGCCAGATAAAAGGTGGAGCCCAGCTTGTCCCGCAGCTTGGAGGGCACGATGAGGCGGCCGGCGTTGTCGATGCTGTGCTCATAGGTGCCGGTCATCGCTCTCCCTCCATTTCACTCCATGAAATAGAGAGTTTCCTCCATTTCACTCCATTACGCTTTTCAGTATACCCTACCCCCCGGCAAAAAGCAAGCACTTTTTTCCGCTGGATTTGGCTTTTTTTGGTTGGAATCCACCATTTGTTCGCACAAACATTCGTTTTACCTCAACAAATGTTTATTTTGCCCTGTCCATCCTTCCCTCCGGATTTGTGCGCAAAAAAGCCCGCCGTGTCTATACACGGCGGGCTTTCCCCTGATTTTGTTGTCCC
The DNA here is from genome assembly GCA_949451265.1 of uncultured Eubacteriales bacterium. Next base: position 7,385 of record CASTQR010000022.1, read on the forward strand.
ATATGCCGGGCCTTTAACGGTCGGCCTCGGCGTCGTACAGTTTGCCGCCCCCGGAGGAGGTACTCCCCCCGCCGGCAGAACCCATGCCGGTGCGGAACTGGGTGTGCACCTGCCGCATCTCCGCGTGGGCGGCGGCCAGCGCCTCCTCCGTGCGGCGCAGGAGGTCCACGCAGTACTCGTTGGCCTCCCGGCGGGCCCGCTTGGCGTCCTCCTCGGCCTGGGCCATGATCTCCCGAGCCTTCTGCCGGGCCTGGCTCATCACTGGGGCCTCGCTCACCATCTGGTTGGCCTCGATCTCCGCCCGCTTGCGGATCTCGTCCGCCTCCCGCTTGGCGGCGGCCAAATACTCGTTCCGGGCGCTGAGGATCTTCCGGGCCTCCGCCAGATCTACCGGGAGCTGGTTCTTGGCGTCCTCGATGAGATCCAGCGCCTTGTCCCGGTCGATCACGCACTTCCCGCCGCCGAAAGCGGCGTTCTTCGCCTCGTCGATCATGTCGAACAGCATATCCAGCAGCTCGTCTACGGCAGTGGCCATTTCAGATCTCTCCTTTTGTCATTGGATATCAGATGTAAGCAATCAGCCCTCACGGGCGGCGCCCGCCACCTTGGCGCGCACCTCCTCGATGATCTGCCGGGGCACGAAGTCGGACAGGTCCGCCCCGTAGCGGGCCATCTCCTTCACCACCGTGGAGCTGAGGTAGGCATATTTGGGCCGGGTGTACAAAAACACCGTGTCCAGCTTGGGGCTGAGCTTGGCGTTGATCATGGCCATCTGGATCTCCGACTCGTAGTCGGACACCGCCCGCAGCCCCTTCACCAGCACCCGGGACCGGTTCTTCCGGGCGTACTCCGCCACCAGCTCCCGGGAGCAGTCCACCCGCACGTTGGGCAGCTCCTCCGTCACCTTCTCGATCAGCGCCACCCGCTCCTCCGGGGAAAACAGGCCGGAGTCTTTGGCGGAGTTCACGCTGACGCAGACGATCAGCTCGTCGAAGATGGCGGCGGCCCGCTTGATGATGTCCAGGTGGCCCAGGGTCACCGGGTCAAAGCTGCCGGGGTAGATGGCGCGTCTCATGGGTTTGCCCTCCTGCGGTACAGGGTGAATTTGATCTTGCCGTAGCGGTACTCCTTCCCCTTCTCATAGGGGGCGGGCACCTCCGGCAGCAGACGGTCCGCCGGACTTTCGCACACCATTATACCATGTCCTGCCACGATGTCAATCGTTGTGATCAGCTCCATGGCCCGCTCCAGGCTCCCGGAGGCGTAGGGCGGATCCAGGAACACCAGCCCGTACTTCTCCCGGCACCGGGTGAGGTAGGCGGCGAAATCCCTGCCGTGGCAGGCGGCGCGATCCTCAAAGCCGCAGGTCTTGAGGTTGCGCTTGACGATGTTCAAAGCGGCGGGGGCGCTGTCCACAAAGTCGCAGAAGGCCGCCCCCCGGCTTAAGGCTTCGATGCCCAGCTGTCCCGTCCCGGCGAACAGATCCAGCACCCGCCGGCCCTCGATGTCGAACTGAATGGCGCTGAACAGCCCCTCCTTCACCCGGTCGGTGGTGGGCCGGGTATCCAGGCCGGGCAGCTCGGCCAAGCGCCGCCCCCTGGCGGTTCCCGTGATCACTCTCATGGCGTGTCCTCCTGTTCCGTTGGGTCTTTCGGGGCGTGGAAGTGCTGGTAGACCGCCTGGGCGGTGTTTTTGGGCACCACCGCCGCCAGCTCCTCCAGGGATGCCCCCTTGACGGCCTTCACGCTCTTGAACGCTTTCAAAAGCTGGGCCTTCCGCGTCGGCCCCACGCCGGGGATGCCGTCCAGGGCCGAGCCCTTCAAGTGCCCCGCCTGCTGCTGGCGGTGGAACTCGATGGCGAAGCGGTGGGTCTCCTCCTGGATGCGGCCCACCATGGCAAACAGGGCCTGGTTGGACTGGATGCCGATCTCCCGGCCGTCCCCGGCCTGCAAAGCCCGGGTGCGGTGGCGGCTGTCCTTCACCATGCCGTAGGCCGGGATATCCCCCAGCCCCAGCCGTGCCAGGGCTTCCTCCGCCGCCTTCACCTGCCCCGCCCCGCCGTCGATCAGCAGCAGGTCGGGCCTGTCCGCGAATTTCTCGTCCCCGTCCAGGTAGCGCCGGAACCGGCGCTCCACCACCTGCTCCATGGAGGCGTAGTCGTCGGCGTGGGGCATATCCTTCAGCTTGAAGTGGCGGTAATCCCGCTTCAGCGGCCTGCCGTCGATGTGGACGGTCATGGACGCCACAATGTCCGAGCTGCCCGTGTTGGAGATGTCGAAGGCCTCGATCCGGTGGGGCGGCTCCTCCAGCCTCAGCAGGGCCCCCAGGGCCTCCGTCAGCTTGGAGCGGCGCTCCTCCGCGGTGGTGGCCCGGAGGACCTCCTCCGCGGCGTTCTCGTTGGCCAGCTTCACCAGCTCCATCTTGGCCCCCCGCTGGGGCGTCAGCACCTCCACCTTCCGGCCCACCGCCTCGGTCAGCATACGGGCCAGCTCCACCTGCTCGTCGATGTCGCAGGGCAGGAGGATCTGCCGGGGCAGCTGGCCCCGCCCGCCGTAATATTGGGCCGCCAGGGTGGACACCGTGGTCTGTTCGTCCTCCATGGGAATGCCCAGCAGCTCCCAATCCTTGGCCGCCAGCTCGCCGCCAATGTAGTGCAGCACCACAAAGCAGCTCTTGGCCTCCCCCCGGTGGTAGCCCACCACGTCCGTGTCCGCCAGGGAACCCGCCACCGCCTTCTGCCGGGTGGACAGCAGCTGGATGGACCGGATCCGGTCCCGGAGCTGGGCGGCCTTCTCGAACCGCAGCTCCTCCGCCGCCAGCTCCATCTCGGCGGTCAGCTCGTCCACCACCTCGTCCAGCCGCCCCTCCAGCAGCCGCACCGCCTGGTCGATGGACCGCCCGTACTGGGTCTGGTCCATCTCCGTGCGGCAGTAGCCGTCGCACACTCCCATGTGGAAGTTGAGGCAGGGCCGTTCCTTCCCGATATCCCGTGGGAATTTCCGGCGGCAGGCGGGCAGGCGCAGGGCCTCCCGCAGGGCGTCGATGATCCCCTGGCTGGCCCCCCGGCTGCCGTAGGGCCCGAAGTACCGGGCCCCGTCGTCCTCCGCCCTGCCGGACAGGGAGAACCGGGGGTACTCCCCCGCCGACAGCCGGATATAGGGAAACCCCTTGCTGTCCTTCAGCAGGATGTTATACCGGGGCTGGTGCCGCTTGATGAGGGCGCACTCCAGCACCAGCGCCTCGAACTCGGACTGTACCACGATGACATCGAAATGGTCGATCTGGCTCACCATGGCCCTGGTTTTCTCGTTGTGCCGGGACTGGTCCTGGAAATACTGGCTCACCCGGTTCTTCAGGGCTTTCGCCTTGCCCACGTAGATGACCTCGCTGGCCGTATTCTGCATGATGTAGACGCCCGGCTTCAAGGGCAGGGCGTGGGCCTTGTCCCGCAGTTCCTCAAACGTCATAAAGCGCACGCCTCCCCATTGTCACGCGGCCCATTCCCCGCGCTTCTGATGAAAAAAGCGCCGCTCATCGCGGCGCTTTTCAAGATTTCGCTGAATTACTCGGAGAACTCGGAGTTGATGAGCTCCACCAGGGCGCTGATGGCGGCCTCCTCATCGGGGCCGTCGGCAATGAGGTTGATGGCCGTGCCCTTCACGATGCCCAGGGACAAAACGCCCAGCAGGCTCTTGGCGTTCACGCGGCGGTCTTCCTTCTCCACCCAGATGGAGCTTTTGAACTCGTTGGCTTTCTGAATAAAAAACGTGGCCGGACGGGCGTGCAGGCCAACCTGGTTGTTTACCATCGTCTCTTTCATAAACATGAGCGTATTCCCTCCATCAAAAAGTTTCGGCTCCGGGCAGCCCATGATATGCCGCTTGCCCGCCCTCAAATCCGAATCTTTGTACTTTGATAGAATACCAAATTCAGCCCCCGATCGTCAAGAGCAATTTCACCAAATTCTTACGGGCACTTTTAGAAAAACCGCCCACAATTCACCATCCAAACCGTCCGCCGGGGGCGGACAGCGGGCGCGGCGGCCTGGGTGCGCTTTTTATCGCAGCGTCGCCACCGTCACCCCGTCCTCGCCCTCGCCGTAAACCCCTGGGCGGTACTCCTTCACGTAGCGGCTCTTTTTCAGGTGCTCCCGCACCGCCTTGCGCAGGGCCCCGGTGCCCTTGCCGTGGATGATGGTCACCGTCTCCAGCTTGCCCATGAGGGCGTTGTCCAGGAACAGGTCCACCGCCCCCAGCGCCTCGTCCACCATCATCCCCCGCAGGTCCAGCTCCGCCTTGGCGGCGGACGCCCGGAAGGGACGGCTCACCGAGGCGGCCCGCGCCTTGTCCTTGGCGCTCTGCTTTTTCCGGGCGGTCACGTCCTCCAGCACCCGCACCTCGTCCTGTTTCGCCTTCAGCTTCAAAATGCCCGCCTGGAGCTGGAGGGTGCCGTCCTTATTGACCCCCACCACCTCCGCCTGGGTGCCCATTTTCAGCAGCTCCACCGTGTCCCCCAGGACAGCGTCCCGGGTGGGGGGCGGGGGCGGCAGCTCCTCCTTTTTGCCGCCCAGGGCGGCGTCCGCCTCGTTCAGCTTCCGGCGCAGCTCCGCCCGCTCCTCGTTGTCGTCGATCCACTCCCGGCTCTGCTCCTGGCGGCGGCGCATCTCGTTGAGCTCCTTGAAGGTCTGATCGGCGGCGTCCCTGGCCTGTTCGATGATGGAACGGGCCTCCGCCTGGGCCTTTTCCGTGGCCTTCCGCCGCTCCTCCTCGATCCGCTGGCGGTACTGCTCCGCCTGGGCGCGGGCCTCCTCCATCTCCCGGCGGAGCTGGGCGGCCTGTTCCTTCTCCTTCTCCATGGCCTGCCGCTGGATGTCCAGCTGGCTCAGCACGTCCTCGAACCGCACGTTTTCCGCGTCGATCCGGTCGGCGGCCTTCTGGATGATATAGCCGGGCAGGCCCAGCCGCCGGGAGATGGCAAAGGCGTTGGACTTCCCCGGTATGCCGATCAGCACCCGGTAGGTGGGGGCCAGGGTCTCCACGTCGAACTCGCAGGAGGCGTTTTCCACCCCCTTGGTGGTCATGGCATACACCTTAAGCTCGGCGTAGTGGGTGGTGGCGGCCACGGCGGCCCCCATGCCCCGGGCGGACTCGATGATGGCGGCGGCCAGCGCCGCGCCCTCCACCGGGTCGGTGCCCGCCCCCAGCTCGTCGAACAGGATCAGCGTCCCGTCGTCCGCCTGCTCCAGAATCGCCACGATGTTGGTCATGTGGGAGGAGAAGGTGGACAGGGACTGGTCGATGGACTGCTCGTCCCCAATGTCCGCCAGCACGGCGGAACAGACCTTGATGGTGGAGCCGTCGGCGGCGGGGATGTGCAGCCCGCATTGGGCCATCAGCGTCAGCAGTCCCAGGGTTTTCAGCGTCACCGTCTTGCCGCCGGTGTTGGGGCCGGTGATCACCAGGGTGTCGAAGCCGCCGCCCAGCTTCAGGTCGTTCCGTACGGCGGTTTTTGGATCGAGTAACGGGTGGCGGGCTCTTCTCAGCTCGATGCGGCCGCCCAAAGCGGGCTCCATGGCCCCCATGGCGGAGGACAGCTTGGCCCTGGCGAAAATGCAGTCCAGGGAGATCAAGGTCTGGTAGTCGTCCTCAATGTCCGTCTTGAACCCGGCGCAGTCGGCGGACAGCTCCGCTAAAATCCGCTCGATCTCCTTCTGCTCCTTCACCTGGAGCTCCCGCAGCTCGTTGTTGGCGTTCACCACCCCCATGGGCTCGATGAAGAACGTCCCGCCGGAGCCGGACACGTCATGGACCAGGCCGGGGATGTCGTTCTTGTGTTCGCTCTTGACGGGCACCACGTACCGCCCGCCCCGCATGGTGATGATGGCGTCCTGCAAATACTTGGACTGGTTGGACGAGATCAGCCGGTTCAGCACGTCCCGCACCTTGCCCGCCGCCGCCCGGATGTGCCGCCGGATGTCCGCCAGCTCGGAGGACGCGGAGTCCGCGATCTCCTCCTCGCTCAAAATGCTGCCGGTGATCTTGTCCTCCAGGAAGCGGTTGGCGGTGAGGCTCTCAAAGTAGCCGTCCAGCACGGTCTTGACCTCTCCCCCGCCGCCGGAGCCGTACTCCCGGACGTTCCGGGCGCACCGCAGCACCTGGGCGATGTCCAGCAGCTCCCGAGTGTTCAGCGCGCCCCCCCGGTCCGCCCGCTGGAGGGCCGCCGCCACCGGGCGTATGCCCGACAGGGACGGGGTGCCGTGCTTCACTAGCAGGTCAAAGGCGGCGGAGGTCTGTTTTTGCAGGCGGCTCACGTCGCCGGGGACGGACAGGGGCCGCAGGGCGAGGCACCGCTCCCGGCCCTCCTCGGTGGCCGCCTCGTTGGCCAGCAGGGCCAGCACCCGGGGCAGCTCTAAGGTCTCTATGGATTTTTCATATAAAGGCGTCATAATCGTTTCCTCAATCATGGTTGTTATGTGTTTGGCCTGGGCGGATCAGCTGTCCAGCCGCAGCCGCTTGTAAAAGTCCAGCGTCCGGAAGCCCTGCTCCAGCCGGGTCATGAGGTAGGCCTCCGCCGCGTCCCCTAAACGCTTCATTCCCTCCCCGTCCAGGCGGAAGGACAGCAGGCGCTTCCTGGGGCCCCAGATGATGTGCCGCAAGGCCGCCAGCGCCGACGGGGTCAGCGGCATGGACACCCCCTCCCCCAGCCGGTCCCGGCAGGCGGCGCAGTGGATGGTGCCCTCCCCCAGGTGGATGTGGGGATCCACCGGCTTCTCCCGGAAGCACACCCCGCACCGCTCCAGCTGTGGCTCGTACCCGGCGATCTCCATGGCCCGCCACTCAAAGGCGGCCTTCACCTGGGCCGGGGGCACCGGCAGCTTGTCCAGGGCGTGGAGGCAGTTCAGCGTCACCGACAAAAGGCCGGGGTCGGGCTGGCCCTCCTCCGCCAGGGTCTCTGTGACCTCCGCCAGATAGCTTGCCAGGGACAGCTTTTCCAGATCCGTCCGCACCCCCTCAAACAGCCGCTCCGAGGCCGTCTCCTTCACCGACCACATCTCCCGGAACTCATACAGGGTGAACTCCCCCCAGGCCAGCAGCTGGCAGGCGGCGGCGATGGGGCTGTCCTTTTTCCGGCACCCCCGGGCGGACACGGTGAGCTTGCCCTCCTGTTCCGTCAGCAGGGTGAGGATCTTGTCCGATTCCTTGTAATTCACCTCGCGCAGGACGAGGGC
>CASTQR010000023.1 GCA_949451265.1 uncultured Eubacteriales bacterium
ACGCGGCGGCGGTGGAGCTTGGCCTGGGCCTTGTCCCAGCCGTAGAGGAGGAAGGCCAGGGCGCTGAGGATGCCCATCCAGATCAGGAGGAGGCGGAGGGGTTGGGGCATGGAACTCACCTCATCATACATAAGGTAGCGGCAACGTGATTTTAAGGAATAATAGCTTGCTTTTTCTGCCAAAATCATCTATAATGTGGCTGTGACTTGGTTCTACCAATTACAAAACAGAGGTGTTACTCATGGACAAGGAAAAAACGAGCGCCGCGTCCGCAGAACCCGAAACCAAAAAGAAGGGCGGCAGGAAGCCCCTGACGGCGGAGGAAAAGGCCGCCGCGGCCAAGGCCCGTGCTGAGAGCAAGGCCAAGGCGGACAGCCTGAAGCCCGCCGTCGTCGTGCAGTTCCAGGGCAGCGAGGCCGATGTGGACGCCTTGACGGAGGCGGCGAAGGCCGATTTCCGCCAGGTCAAAAAGCGCACCCCCATCACCGACTTGAAGCTGTATATCAAGCCGGAGGAGCGGGTGGCCTATTATGTGGTGAACGAGAAGTACAACGGAAGCGTGTCCTACTGATGGGCTGCCGCACGAAGAATGTGCCGCTGGCGAGTGCCGGCGGCACATTTCTTGCGCGTTTATAGACCTGTGGCGTTACGCCGGGGGATACTCCGTACACAGCAGCCGGTAGGGCGGCTCGTCCTCCTCGATGGTGGGGAACCGGCCCATGGGCGGGTTGAAGCGGTTGTCGGTCTTGTCATCGTTACACTGACTTACCTCGCCGATCAGCACGTCCCCGGTGCCGGGCTCCACCTGGAAGTCGTGGTAAAGCCGGGGCTGGATGGAGATACTCATGCCCGGCTCCAGCCGGAGCTGGGTGCCGGCAGGCACGGTGCGGGCACAGCCGTCCAGGTGCACCGTCACGTTGCCCTCCCGGTCGATCTCCTCGTTGGGCAGGGAATTGAACACACGGATCAGCAGCACGCCCCCGCCCCGGTTGATGATGTCCTCCATCTTGGACCAGTGGAAGTGGTTGGGGGAATACTGCCCTTCCTTCAGGAACAGCAGCTTTTCCGCATAGGTCTTGGCGTACTTGTCCGCCAGCTTGAGATTGCCGTTGCGCAGGGTGATGAGGGAGAAGCCCACCTCCCCGAACCGGCCCAGGCCGTAGTCCGTGATGTCCCAGCCCAGCATATTGTCCCGGATCTCGTCGTACTCGTGGCCCTTGCTCCGCCACTCCTCCGGCGTGAACTGGCAGAAGGGGGGCAGGGCGAACCGGCACTCCCGGATCATCCCCTCCATCTCCCGGAGGGCGGCGTTGATCTCACTTCGCTTCATGATAACCAAGCTCCTTCCCAGCGGCTCACAGCCTGAATTTGACCACGGCCCGGCTGACGGGCACGGTCTCCCCCAGGGCCACCTTTTGATGTAGACGCTCTCCCTGTCCACCTCATTGCGGCCGGGGGGCAGGGCGGACAGATCCGCCTGGGCCAGATGGCGGATGGCGGTGTCCAGGGCGGGGCACAGGCCCAGATAGCGGGACAGGTGGGCACGCTTCACGTAGATTGTAGAAAAAGTTCCCTTCTTGACGCATACTTTCATAAAATGATAGCACACTTCCCGCCGGTTTTCAATAGCCGCCGCCCGGCGGGCGGGATCGAAAAAATTCCCGTTACCATTTCCTTCCGGCAAAGCCGAAGCGGAACGGTGGCGGGAATTTCAACCGGGGGAGGGGGGCAAAGGAGCGTAACACAGTTTTAAGGCGGGCCCATAAGGGCCCGCCTTAAAACGAAGTGGAGCGGATTTCGCCCCGATATGGCAGCGGATGAAGGATTCGAACCCTCACAAACAGAGTCAGAGTCTGGTGTGCTACCATTACACTAATCCGCTATCTATGCAGGCGTGGTTCACAAGAACGAATGCTATTATACCAGAACGCCCGGTTTTGTCAAGCGTTTTTTCGCCAAAACCTGAAAACTTTTCAAGCCCGCAGCCGGGAACGCCGCCCCCGCGCCGCCGCTTACCTCCAAGGGACAAAAAAATCCCGGGAAAATGCCGCCGTTCCCTTGACTTTCCGCTCGTTCTATGGTATAGTACCACATTGTAAAGCTCAACGGCTTTACACTCAGGACTGGGGAGGTGGGCCCATGAAGAACCAGGCGTACCGCATGGCCATGCTCTTTGATTTCTACGGCGATCTGCTGACCGAGCGGCAGCGGGAGTTTTATGACCTCTATTATAATGAGGATCTGTCCCTGGCCGAGATCGCGGAGAACTACGGCATCTCCCGACAGGGCGTCCGGGATGTGATCGTCCGGGCGGAGGCCGCCATGTCCGAGATCGAGGAGAAAACCCATATCATCCGCCGCTTCCACCAGTCCCAGGCGGCCATCGCCGCCATCGACCAGGCCGCCGACCAGATCCTCCAGGCCGTCAACGAGCGCAGCTACAATGACGCCATGCTGGACGGGCTGGCCCACACCATCAAGGAGAACGCGGCCAAGCTGAGTCAGGAGTAACCTATGGCATTTGAGAGCTTAACCGAAAAGCTGTCCGCCACCTTCAAGCGCCTGCGTGGCAAGGGCCGCCTGTCCGAGGCGGACGTGAAGGAGGCCATGAAGGAGATCAAGATGGCCCTCCTGGAGGCGGACGTGAACTTCAAGGTGGTGAAGGGCTTCATCTCCTCCGTGACGGAGCGGGCCATCGGCCAGGACGTGATGGAGTCCCTCACCCCCGCCCAGATGATCGTGAAGATCGTCAACGAGGAGCTGACCTCCCTGATGGGCGGCGGCGAGACTAAGCTGGCGATTTCCTCCGCGCCGCCCACCGTGGTGATGCTGGTGGGCCTCCAGGGCGCGGGCAAGACCACCAACGGCGCAAAATTAGCGGGCCTGATGAAGAAGCAGGGCAAGCGCCCCCTGCTGTGCGCCTGCGACGTATACCGCCCCGCCGCCATCCAGCAGTTAGAGGTCGTGGGCGGGCAGCTGGATATCCCCGTGTTCCAGATGGGCCAGATCGATCCGGTGGATATCGCCAAGGCCGCCGTGGAGCACGCCCGCCGCCACGGGAACGACATGGTGTTCCTGGACACCGCCGGACGGCTCCACGTGGACGAGACCTTGATGGACGAGCTGAAGCGGATCAAGGAGGCGGTGAACCCCACCGAGATCCTGCTGGTGGTGGACGCCATGATCGGCCAGGACGCCGTCACCGCCGCCAAAGCCTTCGACGAGGCCCTGGACATCGATGGGGTCATGCTGACCAAGCTGGACGGCGACGCCCGGGGCGGGGCGGCATTGTCCATCCGGGCGGTGACGGGCAAGCCCATCAAATTCGCCGGCACCGGCGAGAAGCTGGACGCGGTGGAGGTATTTCACCCCGACCGCATGGCCAGCCGGATCCTGGGCATGGGCGACGTGCTGTCCCTCATCGAGAAGGCGGAGCAGAACCTGGACGCCAAAAAAGCCGCCGAACAGCTGGAGCGCCTGCGCAAGAACAAGTTCACCCTGTCCGACTTCTACGACCAGTTGATCCAGCTCAAGGGCATGGGCTCCATGGAGGACATCATGGGGATGATCCCCGGCATGGGGGGCAAAAAGCTGGATCTGTCCGGAAACGAGGGCGATCTGAAGCGGATCGAGGCCATCATCCAGTCCATGACCCCTTATGAGCGGGAGAATCCCAACGTGCTGAACTCCAGCCGGAAGAAGCGGATCGCCGCCGGATCCGGCACCCAGGTGGTGGACGTGAACCGGCTGCTGAAGCAGTTTGACATGGTGCAGCAGCTCACCCGGCAGTTCTCCAACCCCAAGAAGGCCAAGGGCCTGTTCGGGCGGTTCAAGGGGTTGGGCGGCCTGCCCTTCTGAGGAAGGCGGTTCTATGGAATGCGCAAAGTGCGGTGCAGATATGCTCTCCGCCCAGTTCTGCACCGGCGGGATCGGCACTCCGCCCTATCTGATGCGCAAGCGTCCGGGCGTTTTTGAGCCGGAACATCGGTGCGGCGTGGACTGTTTTGTGTGCCCCGTGTGCGGGGCGGTGGAGTTCCGCGCCCAGGATGTGAAAAAGCTCCTGCTGGACTAACCCTGTTGGTTGATGTCCCTCTTGGGACTTTTACCATAATGAACGACTACTTTTGGAGGTGAAAATAGAATGGTTAAGATTCGTCTGCGCCGCATGGGCGCCAAGAAGGCCCCCTTCTACCGGGTGGTGGTGGCCGATTCCCGCTATCCCCGGGACGGCCGCTTCATCGAGGAGATCGGTACCTACGACCCCCGGCAGAACCCCGCCGCCGTCAACATCGACGTGGAGCGCGCCCAGGCCTGGATCCGCACTGGCGCCCAGCCCACCGACACCGTGCGCGACCTGCTGAAGAAGGCCGGCGTGTAATCGGAATTTGGAGGACACATGAAGGAATTGCTCACTTATATTGCCCGCAGCCTGGTGGACGATCCCGACTCGGTGTCCGTCTCCCAGTCCGAGACCCCCGCCGAGACGGTGCTGGAGCTCCGGGTGGCCCCCGGCGACATGGGCAAGGTGATCGGCCGCCAGGGCCGGATCGCCAAGGAGATCCGGGCGCTGATGCGCTCGGTGGCCCAGCGCCAGGGCAAGAAGATTTCGGTTGACATCGTTGACTGAACGTTGAAAAGCAGGCGGGGATTCCCGCCTGTTTTTTCATGATACCCCCGCAAAGACGAAGGAGGACAACCCCATGAAGGAGTTCTTAGACTGCGGCCAGATCACCAACACCCACGGCATCCAGGGGGAGGTGCGCATCGTCCCCTGGGCGGACAGCCCGGACTTCCTGCGGCAGTTTTCCACCCTCTACGTGGACGGCGCGCCCAAAAAGGTGCTGTCCGCCCGTGTCCACAAGGGCAGCGTCATCGCCAAGCTGGACGGGGTGGACACGGTGGAGGGGGCCATGCTCCTGAAGGGGAAAACCGTCCAGCTCCGCCGGGCGGACGCCAAGCTGCCAGAGGGCGCCTTTTTCCTGGCGGACATCATCGGTCTGGACGTGGTGGACGAGGCGGGGGAGAAGCTGGGTACGCTGAAAGAGGTGCTGTCCCCGTCCCGCCAGCAGGTGTACGTGGTGGCGGGGGAGCGGGAGATCCTGATCCCCGCCGTGCCCGAGTTCATTTTGGAGACCAACATCGAGGGCGGCTACCTCAAAGTCCGCCTGATTGAGGGGATGTAAGGCCGTGTACCGCATTGATATCATCACCCTGTTCCCCGATACCGTGGGGGACGTGCTGTCCGAGTCCATTCTGGGCCGCGCCCAGGAGCGGGACTTCCTGCGCATCGAAACCCACCAGCTCCGGGACTACACCTTAAATAAGCAGAACCAGGTGGACGACTACCCCTACGGCGGGGGGCACGGGGCGGTCTTACAGGCCGACCCCCTGTTCCGCTGCTGGGATCACCTCCGCCGGCAGGCGGAAAAGAAGCCCCGCACCATCTACCTGTCCCCCTGCGGCAAGACCTTCACCCAGGCGGACGCCAAGCGGCTGGCCTGGGAGGAAACCCACCTGATCCTGGTGTGCGGCCACTACGAGGGCATTGACCAGCGGTTCATCGACGAGTGCGTGGACGAGGAGATCTCCCTGGGGGACTTCGTCCTCACCGGCGGGGAGATCGCCGCTATGGCGGTGGCGGACGCGGTGAGCCGCCTGGTGCCCGGCGTCCTGTCTGACCCCGAGTGCTTCCAGAACGAGAGCCACTGGGACGGCCTGCTGGAATACCCCCAGTACTCCCGCCCGGAGGTGTGGCACGGCAGGGCGGTGCCCCCGGAGCTCCTCACCGGCGACCACGCCAAGGTGGAGCGGTGGCGGCGCAAGCAGTCCCTTTTGCGCACCCGCCAGCGCCGCCCCGACCTCTATGACAAGCTGGACCTGTCCTCCAAGGAAGATCAGAAGCTGCTGGCGGAGCTGGAGCGGGAGCAGAACCGCCCCGTCCTGCCCCGCCCGTTGGAGTACCGCCCCGCCCGGGAGGGGGACATCCCCGCCATTGTGGACATTATCGCCCAGGCCCGGGCCTGGATGGACGCCAACGGCATCGACCAGTGGACGGAGGACTACCCCGTGGCGGAGGACTACCGGGACGACCTGTCCCGGGGTGAGTGTTTCGTGCTGACCTGCGGGGGAGAGGTGGGGGCTGTGTTCACCCTGTACGCCCGCCCGGAGGAGAGCTACGCCGCCATCACCGACGGCAAATGGGGCGGGGGGGAGGAGCCCTACGCCTCCGTCCACCGTTGCGCCGTGGCGGCCCGGTGGATGGGTTCCGGGCTGGCGTGGACGATGGCCGCCGCCTGGGAGAAGCTGGCCCGGGAGATGGGCCTGGGCTGGCTTCGGATCGACACCCACAAGAAAAACAAGGCCATGCTGGGCCTGCTGCGGAAGCGGGGCTTCCAGTACCGGGGCAATGTGCTGGTGGACGTGCCGCCCCCCCACGACCCCCGGCGGGTGGCCTATGAAAAGAAGCTGAAAGGCGGCGCGTCATGAACCTCACCGACATCCGGGACATCAAGGCCCTGCTGGCCCGGCACGGCTTCCGCTTCTCCAAGTCCATGGGGCAGAACTTCCTCATCGCGGACTGGGTGCCCCGGGACATCGCGGAGGCGGCGGGGCTGGACGGTACCTGCGCCGTGCTGGAGATCGGCCCCGGCATCGGCCCCCTCACCGTGGAGCTGTCCCGGCGGGCGGCGAAGGTGGCGGCGGTGGAGCTGGACAGGGCCCTCCTGCCCATCCTGGCCGAGACCCTGGCGGACTGCCCCAACGTGGCGGTCATCCCCGGCGACGTGATGAAGCTGGATCTGGGGTTGCTGGCGGCGGAGCGGTTCCCCGGCCTCACCGTGAAAGCCTGCGCCAACCTGCCCTACAACATCACCACCCCGGTGATCACCAAGCTGCTGGAGGCGGGCTGCTTCCAGTCCGTCACGGTGATGATCCAGCGGGAGGTGGCGCGGCGGATCTGCGCCGCCCCCGGCAGCTCAGACTGCGGAGCCTTCTCCCTGTTCTGCCAGTACCATGCCGGCTGCGAGCTTTTGTTTGAGGTGCCGCCGGACTGCTTCCTGCCCGCCCCCAAGGTGACCTCGGCGGTGGTGCGGCTCACCCTCCGGGATGCCCCCCCGGTGGAGGGCGGCCGGGACGCCATCTTCGCGGTGGTGAAGGCCGCCTTCGCCCAGCGGCGCAAAACCCTGCTGAATGCCCTGACCGCCGCCTATGGGAGCCGGTTCTCCAAGGAACAGCTCCGGCAGATCCTGGCGGACTGCGGCCTTCCGGAGACGGTGCGGGGGGAGCGGCTGGGGCTGGAGGAATTCGCGGCCCTGGCCCGGGCCCTGTCATAAAAAAGCGAATGGAACCAAAAACGCAGGAGCGGAACATCCGCCCCTGCGTTTCGCATTGTCCAGCTGTTTTGACGATCACCGCCGCGCCGCCCGCTTGGGCGCAGCCCGTTTGGACGGCCCGCCGTCCCCGCCCTGGGTCAGCAGCGCCAGGGCGGCGCTGCCCCACTGGAAGGCCCGCTCAAACACGAAGATCACCGATGGCGTCAGCATGAGGAACACCAGGATCACCAGCCCCGCCTGGAAGTCCAGGGGGGTGAGCTCAAACATCCAGCCGAAGCCCAGCACCGCCACGGCAAAGGCCGCCGTCATGGTGCCCAGCAGCGTCCACCGCTTCCAGTCCAGGGGCCGGGAGATGTAGTACAGCACCAGCAGGCCCACCTCGCCCATGATGACGGTGGCCAGGGTGGACAGGGTGACCCGCTCAAAGGCGAAGGCGAAGGTGAACAGCTCGATGAGGATCATCAGCACCACGTTGGCAAGCCCTCCGGGCAAAGCCCGCCGCAGCACGTTGGTCATGAACCGGCCCTTCACGATCTCGTGGTTGGGCTCCAGGGCCAGCACGAAGGAGGGGGCCCCGATGGTCAGGGCGCTGATGAGGGTGAGCTGGATGGGCACGAAGGGGTAGGGGAACCCGGCGAACAGCGTCACCAGGGACAGGAACAGGGACATGATGTTCTTCACCAGGTACAGCGCCGCCGCCCGCTGGATGTTGTTGATGACCCGCCGCCCCTCCTCCACCACCTGGGGCATGGAGGCGAAGTTGGAGTCCAGCAGCACCACCTGGGCCACCTGGGCCGCCGCCTCCGCGCCGGAGGCCATGGCGATGCCGCAGTCCGCGTCCTTCAGGGCCAGCACGTCGTTCACGCCGTCCCCGGTCATGGCCACCGTGTGGCCCGCCTTTTGCAGGGCCTTCACCAGCTTGCGCTTCTGATCCGGCGTCACCCGGCCGAACACATTGTAGTCCCGCACGGCCCGGGCGTAGTCGGCGGGCTCCTTCAAGGTGGCGGCGTCCACGTACTTGTCGCCCCCGGCGATGCCCGCCTGCACCGCTACGGCGGACACAGTGGAGGGGTTGTCCCCGGAGATCACCTTCACCGTCACGCCCTGCTGGGCAAAGTAGCGGAAGGTCTGGGGGGCCTCCGCCCGGATGGGGTTGGAGATCACCGCCAGGGCCAGGGGCTCCACACCCCCCACAATGCCCCCCTCCATGGTGGGGGCAGCAGCGCACTTGGCCAGCAGCAGCACCCGGCACCCCTGCTCCTGGTAGGGCGCCACCATGTGCTGGAGATCGGCGTACCGGGCCTTCATGATAAACTCCGGCGCCCCCACCACATAGGCCCCGTAGGCCCGGAACACCACCGCCGACCACTTGTTGGCGGAGGTAAAGGGCACGGTGCGCTCCACCTGCCACAGGGAGGACTTGGAAAACCGCTGGGCCATAGCCCGGGCGGTGTCGTTGTCCGCGTCGATGGCCCGGTAGTAGGCGTTGAAGATCTCCTCAATTTTCCCAGCAGGACAGCGATCCTCATCCAGGGGGACGATCTCCTGCACCGACATCTCCGGCTGGGTGATGGTGCCCGTCTTGTCCACGCACAGCACGTCCACATGGGCCAGGGTCTCCACGGCGGACAGCTCATGCACCAGGGTCTGCTTCTGGGCCAGCCGCATGACGGACACCGCCAGCGCCACGCTGGTCAGCAGGTACAGCCCCTCCGGGATCATGCCGATGAGGGCCGCCACCACGGCGGGGACGGCCTCGGCAAACTCATTGCCCTGCACCATCAGCTCGTTGTAGAACAGGGCCGCGCCGATGGGGATGAGGGCGAAGCCGATGAACCGGATCAGCTTGTCCAGCGACTTCATCATCTCGGACTTGGCCACCCCCTGATCCGCCTTGGCCTCCAGGGACAGCCGGGAGGCATAGCTGGCCGCGCCCACCCGGTCCAGCCGCGCCCTGCACTTGCCGGACACCACGAAGCTGCCGGACAGCAGCTCGTCCCCCACATCCTTGGTGATGGGGTCGGCCTCGCCGGTGATCAGAGCCTCGTTCACCGTCACCTGCCCGGACATCACCGGGCCGTCGGCGGGGATCTGGTCCCCCGCCCCCAGCTCCACAATGTCCTCCCGCACCAGCTTGTGGACGGGGACGGTGCCCAGCTGCCCGTCCCGCACCACCTTCACCCGGGCCTCGCTGATGAGGGACAGCTTTTCCAGGGTGGCCCGGGAGCGCAGCTGCTGGATGATGCCGATGACCGAATTCACGGCGGCGATGCCCAGGAACATCATGTCCTTGAAGTCCCCGGCCAGCACCAGCAGGGCCGCCAGCACCACAAAGACCAGGTTGAAGAAGGTCAGCGTATTCTCCCGGATGATCTGCCCGGTGGATTTGGCGTTGGAGGCCACCGCCTCATTGCCCATGCCCTGCTCCAGAAGCTGGGCGGCCTGGGCGGCGGTGAGGCCGGTCTTGGGGTCGGGGAAGATCCGCTCCGGCTCCCTGGGCGAGCGGGCGGCCCGTTCCTCCCGGCGGCGCTCCCGCTGTTTTTCCTCCCGGCCCCGCTTGGGGGGCGGGGCCTGTTGAAATTGTGCCTGTGAAGCCATAAACACCGGCTCCTTTATCTTTAAGATTCTCCTTATCCTACCATAAAAAAGAGCCAGCGTAAAGCACTGACCCTTTAACGTTTTATGAATTTAGACAAAGCAATTCCTTAAATCGGCCACCGCACCTCGATGGTAAACACCCCGTCCTTCCACCGGGCGGCGGCGGTGTGGCCCATCCGCTCCGCCAGGGCCTTGACGATGGCAAGCCCCAGTCCGGTGCTCTGTCCCGTCCTCATCTTGTCGGCGGTGTAGAACCGCTCGAACACGTGGGCGGCGTCCTCGGCGGTGAGATCCTCCGCCCGGTTGGAGAAAGCGGACACAAGGACGTTACCCTCCCGGTACAGCCGCACCGTGAGGGTACCCGTGCCGTGGCGGAGGGCGTTGGTCAGCAGGTTGGAAAAGATCCGGGCCACCGCCCCGCTGTCCGCCCACACCGGGGGCAGGCCCGGGGTAATGTCCACCTCCATGTCCAGCCCGGCCTCCTCGATCTGCCCGTAGGAGGCGGCCAGCTGGTCGGACAGGGTACGGGCCAGATCCACCTGCTCCCGCTCCAGGGGCAGCTCGCCCCCCTCGATCCGGGACAGGTCGTAGAAGGCGGCGATGAAGGTTTGCAAAGTCCGGGCCCGGCCCTCGATAACAGCCAGATACTCCGCCTTCTTCGACCGGGACAGCCCGTCCCCCTCCAAAAGCTGCAAGTAGCCCAGGATGGAGGTCAGCGGCGTGCGCAGGTCGTGGGACACGTTGGCGATCTGCCGCCGCAGCTCCTGCTCCTTCCGGCGGTAGAGGGCCCGCTCCTCCTGCCGCAGGTCGAGAAGCTGGTTGAGGCACACCAGCAGCTCCTCCGCCCCGGCACTGGGGCAGGGCAGGGACAGGCGGGCGGTGGTCTCGTCCGCCATCTGCTCCCGCATACGGCGGGCGGCGTCGTGGAGGCCCCGCTCCAGCGTGATCTGCCGCCCGACGAGGACGGCGCACACCAGGGCCAGGGCGGCGGTCAGAATGATATGCACAGCGGACACCCCTTCGGATCAAAGATAGCCGAACAAGACGAGAACCAGCGCGCCCAGCAGGGCCAGCAGCAGCCCCTTCACGTACCATGGGGAACGGTCTCCCCGTCCCATCCAGAGCCCCAACAGTATCAGCAGGACAGGGCCCAAAATCCCCAGCGGGCCCTGCATCAGCGGGGCCAGGGGGGTAAAAATACTCAGCGCCCCCCTCATTTCCAGCCGAAGAACAGGAGGTAGAGCACCAGCAGGAACAGGACAAACAGGGTTTTCATAGGACACCTCTCAAAACGCCCCCAGCCGGGCCTTCCGGCCCGGCTGAACGCGGTCTTACGATTTCCGCTTTTGCAGGATGCAGCACAGCCCGCCGATAAAGGCCGCGGCCATGACGATCCCAAACGCGATGCCCGCCCAGTTATGACGCATGTTACTTGATCTCCTTTCTGTGGAAGCCGTACAGGCCGATGGCGGTACAGACCACCACCCAGAACGCCCCCACGATCCACGCCTGTCCCAGGTAGGTCATATCGCCCACGACTTCCTTCGCGACTTCCAGAAAGTTCCGAGGGAAATATCCGGACACAGTCACCAGCAGGTCTCCCACCCAGCCCCGGACAAGCAGGCCGGCCACGTTCAAAGCGGACTCCAGCACGAACACAATGCCCACGTAGAGGAAGGAGTAGGCGATTTCCCCATGGATCAGGAACATACACATACAGCACACCGCCTGGGCGCCGATCCACAGGGGGACGCCCGCCGCCAGGAACCAGCCCACGATGGTCAGTGCCTTGTCGGGGGAATAGAACCCGGCGGGCCCCTCCATGGGCAGGAGGATGGCGCACAGCCCGATAAAGAAGGCCATCATAATCACCAGATAGGCAAGGGACAGCAGGGTCTGGGCGATGAGCTTGCCCAGGTAGATCCGGGTGCGGCTCAGGCCGAAGGATACCTCGTTTTTTAAGGTGGAATTCTTATACTGCCCGGCAAACACCATGTCCCCGGTGAGCAGGCAGATACAGAAGCCGATGGTGCCCATCTCCACGATGGACAGGATGGCCCCGCCGAAGGGGGTGACGAGGGAGTGGGCGTTGTGGAAGGCGAACATGGAGACGAACAGCCCCTCCAGCCCCAGCAGCACCGCCAGGGTGATATAGGTGTAGGGCCGGCGCAGCACCTTGTAGAACTCGGCGCGGATGTAGTTAAGCATGGCGGCCACCCCCGATCAGGTTGAGGAAGTAGGCCTCCAGATCCGCGCCCTTCTGCTCCATGGCCAGCAGGGCCACGCCGTTTCTCGCCAGGGCGTAGGACGCCCGCTTGGGGTCATCCAGGCAGTCGTAGAGCTGCACCACGTTCCCCGGCAGCACCTCGAATTTGTCGGTGCCCAGCTCCGTCTGAAGGACGGCGGCGGCCTTTGCCGCGTCATCGACCTCTAAGCGCAGACAGGTGCGGCACTTCTCATGGAGGGCCTCGGCGGTAATCTCCTCCAGCAGTTTGCCCTGCTCCATGAAGCCGTACCGGGTGGCCACGCTGGACAGCTCGGACAGGATGTGGCTGGAGATGAGGATGGTGGTCTGCCGCTCCTGGTTGAGCTGGCGGAGGATCTGCCGGAACTCCGCCACCCCCTCCGGGTCCAGGCCGTTGATGGGCTCGTCCAGGATGAGGAAGTCCGGGTGGTTCATGAGGGCCAGGGCCAGCCCCAGCCGCTGCTTCATGCCCAGGGAGAAGGACTTGAACTTCTTGGGGCCCGTGCCGGTGAGGTTCACCAGTTCCAGCACCTCATCCACCACCTGCCGGCCGGGGATGCCCCGCTGGAGGCGGTAGTACTCCAGGTTCTCCCGGGCGGTGAGGAAGGGGGAGAAGGAGGGGATCTCGATCATGGCTCCGGTGCGGGACCGCTGGGCCCGGAGGTCCTTGCCCGACGCGCCGAACAGCTCCAGCTCCCCGCCGGTGGGGGTAGACTGGCCGGTGGCCATCCGCATAAGGGTGGTCTTGCCCGCCCCGTTGCGGCCCACCAGCCCGTAGATGTCCCCCCGGCGCACCATGAGGTTCAAGCCGTCCAGGGCCATGCAGGAGCCGTAGGCCTTGCTGAGGCCGTAGGACGCCAGCACCGCTGTGTTTTCCGTCATAGCGTTTCCGCCTTTCTGTTTGAACTGTCCCCATGATAACCGGGAAAGGCCAAAACTCCTGAAAGGAAAGGTTAAGAAAGGTTAAATTTGAACCCGATGCCCCACACGGTTTTGATGTAGGCCGTCTCCGGATCGGCCTTGGCCAGCTTGGAGCGCAGGTTGCTGACGTGGACGTTCACCGTATTGTCGTCCCCGATGAAGTCCTCCCCCCACACGGCCTCGTAGATCTGGGCCCGGGAGAAGGCCCGCCGGGGGTTTTTCATCAGCAGGGCCAGGATGTCGAACTCCCGCCCGGTGAGGGGCACCTCCTGTCCGTCCACCAGGGCGGCGTGGCTGTCCAGATCCAGGGTGAGCGGCCCCGCGGACAGCGCCTCCGCAGCCGGCACGTTGAACTGGCGGCTCCGGCGGAGCTGGGCCTCCACCCGGGCCAGCACCTCGGCGTTGTCGAAGGGCTTGGGGATGAAGTCGTCCGCCCCCAGCTTCAGGACGTGGACCCTATCGGACACCCCCAGCTTGGCGGACACCACGATGATGGGCATGGTCTTGCCCCGGCGCACCTTTGCGATGAACTCCTCCCCGGTGACGCCGGGGAGCATCAGGTCCAGCAGCACCAGGTCGTAGTCGTATTTCTCCGCCCACAGCAGGGCCTCGCTGCCGGAGAAGGCGGAGCGGCAGCTATAGCCCGCGCCCTCTAAAATGGCGCACAGCAGGCGGTTGATATCCACATCGTCCTCGACGATCAGAATGTTGGCGGTGTCCACGGCGATCCCCCCAGTTGATGATTCCTTGACAGTATAGCACAAAAGCCCCCGGCATCGCCAGATACCGGGGGCAGACTTTAGGAATTTTTAAGAATCCGCGAAGTTATTTCGCGTCCTTCCTCTTTTTCGGGGCCTTGAGCTTCAGCACATCCTTATAGAACGCGTCCAGCCCACGCTTGGTGGGGAAGGCGGCCACATACATCTGGTTCCCCATGGCGTCGGACAGCACGTCGGGGATCCGGCCCACCATCTTCAGGTTCCCGCCGTACTTCACCAGGATATCCGCATGGCTCAGGGCGAAGTCCTTGCCGTCCCGCCGTCCGGCGTAGGCGCAGAAGGCGTGTTCCCCGTCCTCCAGGGTGGACTTGTCGAAGGCGATCATGTCCGCCCAGATCTTGTACACGTTGGTGGAGTTGGCGAAGTTCATCATGTCCGGGCTGAACCCGCCGCAGGGGCGCATATTGACCTCTAAGGCCACCACATCCCCCTTCTTGCCCATGCCCTCCTGGTCCTGGGTGAGCCGGAAGAACTCGAAGTGGACAAAGCGGTTCTTGACGCCGAAGCTCTTGACGGTGGCCCGGCCCGCCTTCCGGGTGTCGGCGGGGAGATCCTTCACAATGTAGTAGATGGAGTTATCCTCGTCGTTCACAATGTCCATGATGGACATGGGGGTGACGTTCCCCGTCTCGAAGATGGGGTTCCCCTCAGAGTCGATGATGGCGTCGTAGGAATTGACCTCGGCGTGGATGAACTCCTCCATGAT